>NZ_JBSMDE010000069.1:0-50170 GCF_056497305.1 Caldithrix sp.
AATTAATTTGCGAAGGGGCAACTTATGCCCAGGCGGTGAGGAACCGTGCCGGCATGTCATTCTGAGAATCCCTTACATTGGCAGACCATTCGAAAGAGCAATGTAACTCGTGCTTCAGTCCGCGACTTTGTAAGGGCTAAGCATTTAAGGTGGGTTTTTATTCTAAAACCCATCCCCCCGCCCCTGTTCCCTTTAAAAAAAGGGAAGGGGGCCGGGGGGTTAGGATCTTCAGCATTAAAAATTTTCGCATCCCGCTAAGCGGGATTATAAGTTTTAAGGGAAGTATTCTAAGGCAGCAAAGCCGCAACCAAAATTAACCGTAGAGAGCACAAAGATTTCGAAAAAAAATGAAATTTATTGACATGAAAGGCTAAAACTCAGCAAAGCGGCACAATTTGCTCCCCCTTCCCTTTATTAAAAAAAGGGAAGGGGGCCGGGGGGTTAGGATCTTCAGCTTAAAAATTTTCGCATCCCGCTAAGCGGGATTATAAGTTTTAAGGGAAGTATTCTAAAAACCTATTCCAATGCCAGATCGGAATAGTCTCTGGCGATAGCCTGGGCCGTTTTTAAACCCAGCAATTTTAACAAGGCCGTGACCAGCACCGCTTTTTCTTCTGCGTCATGGCGGCTCCAGGTTCGGCTTTTTATCTCCAAAAAATCACCCATCTTGGGGATTACCAGCCTATCCAGGTTGATGTAAAATTCGGTCTCCCGGAACAACACCTTCCAGCGAAAACGTTCTTTTTCAATGACCATCTCTTTAACCGGTTTGAAATATTCCCGATAGAAACGCAAACTGTGGGTGGCTTTGGCCAGATAGCGCGAGCGGGAAAGGAGCACGGTGTGTGCAAATTCGCGTTCGTGGGCCGGGCCTAACAATGTTAAACGGTAGCGCGCTTTTTCGATTTGCCCTTTGGGATTGATGATCTCATCTTCCCGGTAGCGTAAGCGGCCCTGATCCACATTTTTAAAGTAGAAATACGTATCGTATTGCAGATAATGGCGCTGATAAACAATTTTAATTTCAGGATTTTTCAGTTTTTCAAAAATCTGGTCAAAGTGCTTCACCGGTACTTTAATCTGAACTTCAAAGCTCTCTTCCTCTGTCGCCGTTTCGATGGCAATCAATTTAGAAAGGACCGATCGTTCCCGTTCCATTAAAAAGTGGTCGATTTTATGGGCAAATTGCTGGGCTTCTTTCAGAAGGATTTCTTCATCCAAGCTTAATATGTTTCGGGCGCGCATTAAGAAGGTACCGTTTACCATCACATCCGTTACATCGAAGGTTTTGGCCGAATAAACAATCTGGGCATAGGCCATCTTAGCATCTCTGCTGTAACGCGGTGAATTGTGAATGGCGCTGGTGTCGATCAGAATCAGATCTGCTTTTTTACCCGGTTCCAGCGAGCCAATCTGCTGTTCCAGATGGATGGCTTTGGCCCCTAAGCTGGTAGCCATGGTTAACACCTGAGGCGCAGGCAAGGCGGTTGGATCCTGAGTTGTGCCTTTGGCAATAAATGAGGCCAGACGCATTTCTTCAAACATATCTAAATCGTTGTTCGAAGCCGGACCATCGGTGCCGATCCCCACATGAATGCCCATGTTCATCATCTGAGCAATTTTGGCAAACCCGGAAGCTAATTTCAGATTGGAAGAAGGGTTGTGTACCACGCCAACATTAAAATTTTTCAATGTGTGCATTTCGCCTTCATCGATGTGTACAAGATGAGCTCCGATTACCTTGGCCTGCAGCATACCGTTTTTTCGAATGTAGGGGATCACCGGAATGCCATGCTCGGCGCGCATGCTATCGACTTCCTGCCTGGTTTCGGCCAGGTGAATTTGGAGCGGGATGTCAAACTCCAGAGCCAGCTCGGTGGCTTCCTGCAATATTTCTGTGGTACAGGTGTAAGGAGCATGCGGCGCTACAGATGGCGTGATCAACGGATGTCCTTTCCAGCGTTTGATGAAATCCCGCGTGTACTCTAACGATTCCTCATAGGACTGGGCGTCCGGAGACGGAAATTTAATGATCGTCTCCCCACAAATGGCTCGTAACCCTGCTTCAGCAGCGGCCTGGGCCACCTGTTCTTCGTAATAATACATGTCGGCAAAGGTTGTAACGCCGGAACGAATGAGCTCGGCTGCGGCCAGCAAGGTGCCCAAGCGGACAAATTCCGGTGAAACGAATTCGCGTTCTACCGGCATCATGTGACCTAAAAGCCACACATCGAGGCGTAGGTCATCAGCAACGCCCCGCAACAGGGTCATGGGCACATGAGTGTGGGCATTGATCAACCCGGGCATGAGCACCTTGTTTTGGCAGTCGATGACCTCGCGGGCTGTGTATTTTTTTAGTATTTTTTGCTGATCGTCCACTTCCAGGATTTGATCGCCTTTAATGGCCAGGGCTCCCGGCTCAAATTGACGCTGAGCCGCATCCATGGTCAAAATCCTGGCGTTCTTAAAGATGAAATCAGCCTGTCGCATACGACCTCCGTTAGGTTACTAAAATAGGGTACTCTGTAAAAGGCCAATGGTTCTTTCATATTGTGGAACCCCACCGCGAAAAATTGTTCTGCGATGGCTAAAAAAATGAACGAGCCAATGCCTCAGAATTCGTAATAACCGCTGTGTGCCTTTTACAGAACACGATTTCTAAAATTGAAGTAATTTAAAGATTTAACAATCCAATTTCAAACTGGCACGGCAGGAAAAGCCAGGTGGTTTGCCAAACATCCCATTAAATATTTTGAGGTTCTTTAGAAGCGCCAATTTCGGCTTTTATTTCAATGGCTCCAAAAGGGCATTGTTCAACACATTCCAGACAATTTGTGCAAAGATGCGGGAAATATTCCGGCACAGGCATTTCAACATCCTGTTCCAGCGCTTCGCTGGAACAAACGTCCGAACAAATGCCGCAGCCCAGGCATTGATCGATCAGAACACGGATGAAGCCCGCCATGATGCTATTCATCCTGATTGTTGTAAAATTGAAGTGCACGGTAAAATCCCCAGATAAAAATCAGGATTAACAGTGGAAAAAATAGGTAAAACGTCCACTGAGCTAACTCCAGGCCATGGGGAGAAGCATTGGAGCGCAGGTACTCCCTGACAAATGTCCAGAACCAGCTTGGGTGTAATTGTAAATACTCGCTACCTGGGGCTTCCATAATTAACGAAAAACCGGTAATATGCAACATATTGGCCAAGAATAGCAACCATAAAACACTTTTGCTCTCTTTGCTGTTAGGGGCATGCGCTCCACAAAAAAGACGTTTAATCAGGGCAATGGAAAATAACAGCGTAGCCAGAGGCACAAAGGGCACGGCGATTTTAATATCAGCCATGATATCGGGATTTAAAACCAGAAAACCAACCAGCACAACGATGGCCAGTAAAAAATCAGTCAGTACTACGCTAACCATTTCCAGCCACTCAATGGAGACACGTAACGTTAAACGGTTTTTTAATTGTTGAAAATAGGGTTGGATTAATAGTAAGCCCATGGCAAACAGGCCCAATAAAATAGAGATGTTCAATAAGGTCTGTAAGGTCCAGACTTCCAGACCTTTGGCAATTTCATGCGCCATAGGTTATTTTCCTTCCAGTTTAGTTCTGTTTTAATCTAATAAAAAAATAGTTAGAATTCATGATAAAAGTTTCATTGAAATGAGAATGTATTCAGATTAAGCGCGTGGCAATTGGCAGGTGTAAGGGCAAAACATTTTCCTGATGATGGTTCCAATTAGCGCAACCTCTTGTGTACAAGCTAAAATCACTCTTGAGAAAGACATTGCAAAAAATGCTTCGCCCTTACCAAAGTCTCGAGCTGAAGCTCGAGTTACGTCTGAAGCGGGACTTAGAATGACACGTCGGCACGGGCCCTCACGCCCTGTCTGCGTCTCGCGCCGGACTTTTTCCCTTTTGTCCCTCTTCAGGGTTAATCCTACACAGCGAATGACATTTGCCCTATTTTAGCAATAGCATTTTTCGTGTGGACTGCCCCTGTCTGGTAAATAGGGTGTAAAAATAAGTTCCGGAAGGTAAGTCATTGGCTTGAAATCGAATGCTATGAGTTCCGGCCGGCATTTGCCCTTGTTTAAGCAAACGAACCAATTGACCGGTTGCATCAAATAGTTGGAGTTTAATAAAATCGGCCTTCGCCAGGTAAAAGGAGATGGTTGTAACTGGATTAAAGTGATTGGGAAAGTTCTGATCTAACCGGAAATAAGCAGGCGCTAAAGCGGGCTTATCCTCAAGCGCAGAAGCTGAGCTCACGTTGACCGTAAAGTTTGGCGCATGATTCCAGGCATCTCCTGAATTGTTTCCATTAAAATTAACACTATTTCCGGTGGCGGCCAGTGTAACAGGCCCTTCGGTTTGAGGAGCGGTAAATTCAAACTGAAAAACGACCTGGTTGTTAGACGGTGATTTGGGGGAAGTGTGGGTAAGCTCTCCATTGAAACTCTGCAAAGAATTGTCAACGGGACTAAGAGTACCAGCCTCGGAAGCAATATTGACCCCTGCTCTATTTAGAGGCCCGCCGCTTATTTTAACCTGAAAGGTGGCTACCGCTCCTGGTTGAACAGTATCTGGCCCGGATATTTGTACCACAACGTTCACCGAGGCCTGAGAGGCGTGGCAGGTACAACCTGGCGTACTGCTTAAAAGCGTTCGTCCGGTAATACCCCCCGATTTGGCCCAGATGAAGCCAAAAGTTAAAAGAACGATGGTTAAAATCGCAGGATTTTTAAAGATGTTTTTGGGATGCGTGACTCTCTCCTGGTTTGTGCATTTTAATGTTTAAACGAGGAGAAAAGCAGGATTATTTCATGGTGGTCAGATATCGTAGCTTTTGCCCAACCAGGTTTTTGGGAAATGGATGTTTTTCAATATGAATTCGGGAAATTTCCAGAGGTAAGGGGAAGTATTCAGAAAAAAAGTGCTGGATGCGGGCCGTTAAGCGAGCTTCCATGTCTGCTCCGTGGGTCAGTAAAAAATCAGGCGCAGGCAGCACTTTTAAAATGAGTTGCCCATTTTGCTGAACGATTAAAACATCTTCAATTTCAGGAAACCGACGCAGCTCTGCCTCAATCACTCTGGCATCAATCAGCTGCCCCGGGCCTGATTTGATCACGGTTGAGTCAAAACCTAAAATTTTTAACCGATGATCCTGCTGTTCTGCCAGCACGGGTAGCGCCGTAAAGCCATCATGGACTTTAGTGTGCTCTGCCCGAAGCACAAAGGGGCCCTTTACCCACAGGCGGCCAGCTTGACCGGCGCCGGCTTCGATTTTAATTTCCAGCCCTTTGATGACTTTTCCTTCAACCCAGCTAAGCGAAGAAACGGGACCGCCAATCATAAGCGCAGAGGTCGTTTCGTAGGTTCCAAAGAGAAGGGAGGCCGGAACGGATTCTTCGCTTAAAAATCGTTTTAGAGAAAGACCTGGCGGCATGAAATTGGTACAAATCAACCATTGGCTTTGTTTTAAAAATTGCCACCGATCGCCCATGATTTTTTTTCGCAGAGCGGAAAGGAATTTTTTGGATTTTTTTAGAAAGGTATTGGCCCGGGTTAAAGGAGGCAGTTGGGCACGCAACAATGTTTCGAGCAGACTGCTTTCAATGAGGACATGCGTAGGAGCGGTATCCTTGAGCAAGCTGCGTAATTCTTCTAACGATTTGGGCAATCGGGCAAAGACGACCTGGTAGTGTTTCAGACTCGGCCCTAATACTGCCAGCGAGATTGTTAAGTTGAAATAAAAGGGAAGTAAAAAGAGCAGTTTACTGCGATCGTCGAAGCCAATGCTTTGTGTGAGGGTTTGGGCGGCAGAGATCAAATTGCGATGTGAGTAACGGTAGGTCTGCCACTCTCCCTTTAAATCGGGCAGTAATAGGCGTTGAATCTCATCATCGGCTTCAATTTTGGGAGGAGTAGGTAGTTCATCGGCTTTGACCAGTTCAATCGCCGCCTTTTTTATTTTGCCGATCTGTTTTTCCATTTTTTTAGAAACCGATTCCTCCTGCAATGATTCAAATCGGAAAGATAAAATATTAATAAAAAACTTAAGATGTGGAAAACGACCCGATTTAAACAGCTTGTCATAAGTGGCACGGGCAAAGACGGCCACAATTTCGTTTTGTTTCATCAAAAATTGCAGTTCATCAGGAGGAGTGGAAGGCAGCAAAGGGATGGTGACTGCGCCGATGCGCGCCAGGGCAAAGTAAATCGTAGGCAAGTTGATGAATTGATCATCAAAAATGGCCACACAATCGCCCTTACCAATGCCATTTCTCAATAAAAACTCACTCAATAATTCAACACGGTTGTAAAAGACAGCAAAGGTAATGTAGGTCTTGTCAGGAAAAGTAAACACAACGCGCGAGGAATTTTTGGAAGGCGTACGTTCCAAAATGGCGGGTAAGGTTGAATTGTTTTCAGCCATGTTGTTCTCCGCGTTAAACGATATTAAGCATCCTTAATCAGAATTTAAAAAGAATCCGGATGCAATCAAAGAAAAAACGATTTTTTTGTACCTTCCATTTTCAACGCCAGGTAACTTTTAAATGCTTTTCACGTAGTTGGTAAATAGCCTTGTTCAATAAACTGAGGACGAAGTCATGAAATTTTTAATTTTTGTCATCGCATTACTATTACCCCTTGCGCTCTGGGCCAAAGACGAAAATCAGCAATTGCTGACATTGGAGGCCCAGGGCATTGAACGGATGGAAATCGACTGTGGCCCGGGCTTTTTAAAGGTAGAAGGCCATCCGGAAGCCACTGAAATTAAGGTGGTTGCCGAAATTGAACCGGAAACCATCCCCTGGCAAAAGGCCAGAAGTTACATTAATCTGGAACTGAAACGCGTGGGCCATAAAGCCGTATTGATCAGCGCTGTAAAAGACCGCAACTTCTGGGACTGGTTGTTCGAACGGCCAGGTCTGAAAATTAATCTGACCGTAACCCTTCCGCCATCGATTGCATTAGATATCGATGATGGTTCGGGCGACATCAAAATCACCAAAATGGACAATGATATTACCCTGGATGACGGTTCCGGAGATCTTGTGATGGAAAACATTGCCGGAGATACTAAAATTGATGATGGCTCAGGCGATTTAGAGATTGATCATCTGGTCGGTGATCTTACCGTTGACGACGGTTCCGGTGAGATTGTTATTACACAGGTACAAGGGCGGATCAATCTGGATGACAGCTCAGGAAATATCAGCCTCACGCAGGTGAAAGGGGATGTTAAAATCGATGATTCGTCTGGCAATATTGCTGTGCAGGATGTTCGCGGTACGGTTATTCTGGATGATGGCAGCGGCAATATGAATTTAAGCAGGATCGATGGCGATGTAATCATTGAGGACGATGGAAGTGGCTCCATCTTCACCAGCGATATTACGGGTAAGGTCATCGATCGCACCGAAGACGAATAATCTTGAAATCATCCCTCAAATTGCGCGTGGACGAGTGACTTCCAATTTTTAGGGAGAAAAATCACCTGAGCCCAGCGCGCGGTTTCGCTCTTTTAAAACCTTTTTGACCAGAACAGAGAAAACCTATTTTTAATCCCGTCCGGAAAAACCGGACGGGATTCCTTTTTGTTATTGGCCCGCTTCGGTTTCTTTTTCCTGCAATACTCTTTTGTCCTTTTTTGCCGTTTATTAAATTTTTTAGGGGATTAAATGACAGGGGAAAAGAGTTGCATTTTGTTTAAACAGGCGACAAAGAATCAGCCATCGTTACCCGTGTTAGTAGATTTTGCCCAAAATCAATGATGCAAAACGTTTAAGAAACAATGAAAGGAGCTTAACATGGACAAGCCATACATTACCTATCGGCTGGCGCGCTTTACCCGAGATTTAACCTACGAAGATCTGGACTCTCAAACCATTGACAATGTCAAACGATTTTTCCTGGACTCCATTGGCTGCGCGTTTGGCGGCAGTCAGACGCACGATGTAAAGATTATGCTCGATTTTTACAACGAAATTGGCGGAAAGGAGCAAAGCACGGTGTTCAATTCTCCCAGGAAACTGCCTATGATCCACCAGGTGCTGCTCAATTCATTAATGATTCGCGCTCTGGATTACAACGATATTTATTGGGAAGAAGACCCTTCCCATCCCAGTGATTTGATTCCGGCAGCCCTGACCCCGGCCGAATATTTACACAAAAGCGGTAAAGACCTGATAACAGCCATTGTCCTGGCCTATGAGTGGGAACAACGGTTGTGTGAATTTGCCCATCCCGGCCTGCGTGAAACCAAGTGGCATCATGCTACATTAACACAATTTGCTTCTCCTCTGGTGGCCGGTAAGGTACTGGGACTGGATGTGGAACAACTGGTGCATGCGATAGGTATTTCAGCCAGTCATAACCATACACTGGGCGTGGTAACGGCCGGCGAATTAACGATGATGAAAAATACCGTTGATCCCATGGCGGTTCAGGCCGGGTTGCACGCCGCCCTTCTGGCTCAGCGCGGTTATGAAGGGCCGGCCCACGTCATTGACGGCAAAGAGGGATTGGTCGATGTGTTTGTCAATAATCAATTCGAGCTGGAGATTTTGACCGATGGTCTGGGCGAATCGTTCCGCATTAATCGCTGCTCCATGAAGGCTTTTCCTACCGAGGCTTTAACCCATACGCCTATGTCTGCGGTGATCAAATTAATACGTGAAAACAACATTAAAAAGGAAGATATTGAAGAGGTGACCATCGGTACGGTTGCTCGCGCCGCAGACATTCTCTCAGACCCATCCAAATACAATCCGCAAACACGCGAGACAGCCGATCATAGCCTGCCCTATTGCATTAGCGCCTGCATTGTAGATGGTACAGTAACGCCTGCCTCTTTTACACAGGAAAAAATATTTGATCCGCAAATTCGTTCTTTATTGCCCAAAATTAAGGTCGTTGCCAGACCGGAGTTTGAAAAAACCTTTCCAGGATTAAAACAGGCCAGTGCAGAGATTCGCACCAAAAACGGCAAAACCTATTCCCTGACGTTGGACTACCCTCTGGGAGATTACCGGGAACCAATGGACGAGCAAACCTTGCTGAAAAAGTTCGATTCGCTGGTGCTGCCCATTACAGGACAAAAACGGCGCGACCAGATTGTAGCAATGATCAACCATCTGGAAGAGTTAGAAGACGTTGCCGAATTGATGGCTCTGCTGGCTGGCTAAACAATACCAGGAGCGGTGAGCCTGCGCTTTTACCACTAAAAAACCGCAAAGGGCACCCGTCTGGACGGCTGTCCAGTCGGGTGGAGCGCAGCGGAAATCCCGATTCTCGGGGACAGGTCTGTCAAGGCGCAGCCTGGCATGCAAAGCATTCACAAAGTGCGCAAAGATTGCAAAATATCTTATCATATTGGAGTAGAACTAAGCAAAGCTGCACAATTTACTCCCCTTCCCTTTATTAAAAGAAGGGATGGGGGCCGGGGGGGGTAGAATACTTTCCTTAAAAGGTCTATCCCGCTAAAGCGGGATGCGAAAATTTTTATGCTGTTTTAAAAACTCATCCCCCAGCCCCTTCTCTTTAAAAAAGAGAAGGGGTGCAATTTTTCCGTCACGATAAATTTTTTACTTACATGTTGAATAATTGGTTTTATTTTTTTCTTTACTTACTTTATGACTTCTTTATGTTCTTTGCGGTTAGTTTTGTTTGCGGCTGTGCTGCCTTAGATTTGGATTCAAACAAATGTCGACGAGATAGCAATTTAAGGAATGTTTAAAACAAACACAGAGGAAATTGAGAAGTGTAAACCGTTGAAACGGTTTCTTATTTCGTCCTTACAGGACGATCCATGTTTTTTGTATTTTTGTTTTACCCACCGCTGACGCGGTGGGCTACAAACATTTCGTCCCTACGGGACTTTAACGTGGGATGCTGAAACATGCACCTATTCGGCTGTGTTAGGCCTGCGTGCTTACGTGTTTTTTTAGGATCTTTAGCACAAAAATTTTTGCATCCCGTAGTCGCATTGGCTGGATAAAGCCAATAAAAATAATGAGAAAGAACGGAATCGTTTTTCCTTAATACACAGATTCTAAAACAGCAAAGCCGCAACCAAAAAACCTCTTTAAGAGATGACAGGACGGTTTCCTGGAACCCTTTAACTCTTACACTCATATACTCTTAACTTTACTCCTCCAACAGCGGAAGTCATTTTACGAATTAGCCCTCACCCCCTCGATCCCCCTCTCCCAGAATAATAGTCTGGGAGAGGGGGAAGACCTGTGTGGGAAATTTTCTCACCTATGTTGGAAATACCATTCATGAACAATGGGAATTCGCTATGTCATCCCAATGCTCATTCAACCGTTCAACAAATCAACAATTCAACAGCTTAACTTACTCACTCTACACAAAAATTTTCGCACCCTAAAGTGATAGATCTTTTAAGGGAAATATTCAAAGTAATAAAATTTGCAGGTCTTCTTGTTTTTAGACAATACACCTGACCGAAGGATGATCCGTAATTGATCCTTGTGATCATTGTCATTTATAAGTTGATAAAAATTAATTGCCTAATTCTTGCCAAATATATTGAATATAATTTGAGAATGTCTTATCTTAATGCTCAATTATGGTCTTTATAATTTACAAAGGAGGTGCTATGCACAAACGTTTAATGGTATTATTGTTGGTCTTGCAGCTTGGAGTTTCTCTGAGCTTTGGGTCAGGGTTTTCCATTTATGAGCAGGGTTCAAAATCCATGTCCATGGCTGGAGCTTTTGTGGCTCAGGCCAATGACGTAACCGCAATCTTTTTCAATCCGGCAGGTATCACCTCTCTGCATGGCTGGAATGTAGCCCTAGGTGGTACGATCATTCAACCACAGGCACAGTTTATTGGTCCAACGGCTAAAGATCCCAATCTTTACAATGCTGCCAAAAAAGAAACCTTCTTTCCACCTCATGTTTATGCCTCTTATTCTTTTAATGAAAAACTAAGTTTTGGTCTGGGTATTTTTGCTCCTTTTGGATTAGCTTCTGATTGGGGAAAAGACTGGCCGGGTAAATATCTAGCCACGCGTTCCTCGGTACAGGCTATTTACATTAATCCGGTTGTGGCTTACAAAGTGATGGAAAACCTGTCGGTGGCTGTTGGTCTGGAATATGCTATTGCTGATGTGGATTTGCAGAAAGTAGTTAACTATCCTGTACGTAATGTGGATGTTTACTCAACTTTAAAGGCTTCAACAACGGGCATGGGCTTCAATCTGGGATTGCAGTTTAAACCGGTAGAAAATCTTTCTATTGGCGCGGCCTTCCGCAGTAACTTGCTGTTAAAGTTCAAGGACGGAGATGCCAAGTTCGATTATCCGACAATTGATCCCACAGATCCTCAGCAACAGTTGATTCTGGGAGAACTGAAAGCGCTGTTTCCTAACACCAAAGGTAGTGCCGATTTGAAGTTACCTACCTTCACGGCTGTTGGCATCGCCTATGATTTTACAGAAAAATTGACGGCCGAATTCGATTATTTTGTAATCGGCTGGAGTTCGTATGATGTCTTAAAAGTGAAGTTTAAAGATCCGGTTGGCGGCCAGACGGAAACGGTCAGCGAAAGAAGGTACCAGAATTCAGCCAGCTATCGTTTAGGAATGGAATATCGTTTAAACGAAAAACTGGCATTGCGCGCTGGTTACATGAGAGATAACCATGCCGTTCCGGATGAACGAGTGGAACCATCTTTACCAGTGGGCGATCGTAATATTTACAATGTTGGTTTTGGCTACAAGTTTGGTCACATGTCGGTTGATTTTGCCTATATGCTGCTGCTGCAGGATGATCGCGAAATTACCAATTCCGTTGACAATTTTAATGGTAAGTATCAGAGTTTGGCCAACCTGTTTGGTTTGACTCTTGGCTATTCGTTCTAAGGAAAAGAGGAGGAGACAATAGATGAAAATTTTAAGAATTTCTCTGGTTTTGGTTCTTCTAAGCTTGTTCATTGGCTGTCAATTAGAAGAGCCCTCGATTAAACAATCCGAACCGGTTCAACTCAATCAGACCACACAGCAGCTTTTTGCCAGTTTTGTAGCTCTGGGAAACAGTTTAACGGCCGGTTACCAATCCGCAGCCTTAACCGCCAAATATCAGGAATACAGTTTTGTGAATCAAATTGCCAAACAAGCCGGCGTAAAAGATTTTCAACAACCTCTGTTGGGCTGGCCTGGCATCGGTTCTTACACAACCCAGGGAGCAGGAGTGCTTGTTTTTAACGGCTTTGATGAAGAAGGCAATCCCCAGATTGCCCCGGTACCCTATGCCGGAACAGGGTTTGATCCTTTTAATCCCTTCTTAAGCGTCGAAGTCGCTACCCTGGGACGACCGTACAACAATTTGGGCGTTCCGGCGGCTGTTTTAGCCGATCTGGACAGTGCCATTTCCTCCGTGCAGAGTTACAGCCATTCTCCCTTTTTTGACATTGTATTACGAAATCCAAACCTGGGCAATACCACCGCTTTGGATCAGGCTTTAATGCTGCAGCCCACGCTGGTTTCGCTCTGGATTGGAAATAACGATGTTTTGGGTTATGCCACCAGCGGCGGCACAAATCCCCAGGCGCCTACCGATAAAGAGGTGTTTGCTTTTTTATTTGATGGGCTGTTAGCCAAATTAACCGGAGCCGGGGCCAAGGTGGTTGTGGCCAACATTCCCGATGTAACTGCCATTCCCTTCTTTACGACCATTTCATACATGGTGCCGGTACAGGGCCAGAATGTAGCCCTGGTCATTCAGGCTTCCGATGGCGTACGTCAGGCTACGGCAGAAGATTTAATCCTGCTCACTGCGCAAAATGTTATCGGCGATGTTTCCGGTGATTACGGCCCGGCCGGCGTTCCCGTGGGATTTGATCCTACCGCTCCTTTACCCTCAGCCTTTGTGCTGGATAAGGACGAGATCGCCATTGCCAAACAGGCCATTAATGATTTTAATGAAACCATTCAGGAACTGGTTGCCAAATATGCCGGTAAAGTGGCTCTTGTAGATATGAATGCGTTTCTCAACGACGCTGCAGATGAAGATGGCTATGTGATTGCAGGTGTGGAATTGACTACTGAGTTTTTAACCGGCCGAATTTTTAGCCTGGATGGCGTCCATCCTACCAATCTGGGTTACGCCCTGGTGGCCAACCAGTTCATTATGGCAATCAATGAAACCTTCGGA
Source organism: Caldithrix sp. (assembly GCF_056497305.1). Classification (NCBI taxonomy): domain Bacteria; kingdom Pseudomonadati; phylum Calditrichota; class Calditrichia; order Calditrichales; family Calditrichaceae; genus Caldithrix; species Caldithrix sp. The sequence continues at coordinate 13,200 of NZ_JBSMDE010000069.1, forward strand.
ACTAATGTGCCAACCATCGATGTACTGCAGTTTATGGAAGAAGAAAAACCTTTGAAATTGAATCTGGCCAAAAAAGGCGCATTACCCGACTTAACACACCTGCCGGAAATTTTTGGCGGAAAAATCGTATTTTAGTGTTTTTTGATCACGGGCAGAGATTTCCTCTCTGCCCGTTTTACAAATAGAACCCCAAAATCTCTACACCCAATCCTTCCGGTACCGATTTATTTTTTTCTTTTCCGGCTTCTTTCAATTATATTTGACTCAATAAACATATTGGGTACACAAACTGGAAGGCATTTAAATATTTTTATGAAACCTTATTGTCGTTTTCTTATTACACTCTTTCTCCTCATCTCAGCCGTTCATTTACGCACTGTTTTGGCCCAGCCCTCGTCGCCCGTCTTTGTTGATTCACAGGTGCCCCATGTTGCGCTTTACATCAATCAGGCCTATTACGGGCTGTACATCATGGTAGAGCATGTGGATGAACAATTCCTCAAAAAGTATTTTGAACATCCGGGCGGTAATCTGTGGAAATGTTTATGGCCGGCGGATCTTACCTACCGCGGAGATGATCCGCAAAACTATTTTCCTTATTATGATTACGAAAGGCCCTACAACCTGAGAACCAATCGGCCAACGATGGATTTTGAACCATTGGCCAGACTGATCCGCATGCTGGGAAAAACAGCGGATGACTATCTGACCGATTCACTGGCCTTGCTCATGGATTTAAACGATGTGCTCAAATATTTATCCACCAATTTACTGGTTGCTGAAAAATGACTAATATCTATTTGTTGATAATGCACAGCAGTCTCTGCACCTGGTTTCTTACGACTATGAACCATTTCTCTGGATTCGTTCTTTTCACTGGCCGTTACCCGGATGGCAGCAATTACTGGACCTTTCTGTTTCCCACACCCAATGCTCCCCATGCCCTTACGTCCCTTCCGGATGTTCAAAAGCCATTGCCAGAAGCATTTAAACTCGTCCTTTTCCCCAATCCTTTTAACCAGCAACTCATGATTCCTTACTATTTACCCCAAAAAGAAGATTTAAGGCTGACTATCTACACCGTTGACGGGCAAAAAATCTGGCAAAAAACATCGTCCCCTGAACAGGCCGGCTGGCATCAAACCATCTGGCGCGGCCGGAATTTTCAGAATAGGGATGTGGCTTCGGGCCTTTACTTCTTACAGGTTCGAAGCAAATCTTTGCGCAATCAGTGGAAACTCCTTTTAATTCTCTGAGTTAAGAGTGAAGGGGCCTGTAAATGGAGAAAAGAGTTGTCATTTACAAAAGGGAATAATACAAATTCATTAAAAACAGGATGTCGATTACAAATCGAATGAGGTGAAATACATGATTGAAAAGAAATTAATCGTGGTGGGCGATCGCGTGTTGATCCGACCGGATGAATCGCGTTCTAAGACTTCCCATGGGCTCTATTTACCGCAGGGTGTGCAGGAAAAGGAAAAGGTGCAGGCCGGTTTTGTGGTAAAAGTGGGTCCGGGCTATCCGCTGGCCGATCCGGCCAATCTTTCGGATGAACCATGGGAAGAACGGCAGAGTGAAACGCGTTACATTCCCTTACAGGCTGAAGAGGGCGACTACGCCATTTTCATGCGTAAGGCAGCCATCGAAGTGGAAATTGATGACCAGAAATACGTGATCGTGCCGCAATCAGCAATTTTGTTGCTGATCAGAGAGGAACTGGTGCCTCCTCCCCTGGAGGAAGACGACGACGAATCCATTGCGTAGAATGCGCCCGGGTAGCAGTTACGAAACACGGATTTTTTTAACAGGAAGCCTTTGGGCGCGCAGGCCATTAAAAAAGCAATCTGGTGAAAAGATTGACATTAAGGGCACTAATCTTTTACGGCTGGTCTGATCAGGAAGCAAAATGCAAAGACTTATTTTCTTTTTAACAATCATCGGCTTTTTTACTTTTATTACCTTTGTAGTTCGTTTTTTGATTCGAACGGCCAATCAAAAAATCTGGCAGCAGCGCTGGCTGGATCGGGCTGCTTACTATTATCCTTACCTCTTTTTGTTGTCGCTGATCTTAATTTTGGCCAGCAGTACGTTGGGCCGGCAACATATCTTCATGGAATTGTCTCTTACTTTGGGGTTTGTGTTCCTTATTTTGAGCGTGGCTCTGCTCCTTACTTCCTTTTTTGTTTTTCTCATTTATTTTACTGGCCGATTGTTAGGAAAAATGAACCCCGGTGCTAAGACGGTTTCTGCGAAAAGGCGTCAGGTGCTCAGATGGACAGCCGCCGTGGCTCCGGCTGTGCTTTTGAGTGCAACGGGCAAAGGGTTTGCCGGCGCCTTTAGCCCTGTTAAAGTTCCGGTGATTCCTTTTGCTTTTAGTTCGTTACCCGAGGCGTTCGATGGCTTTCGAATTTTACACTTAAGTGATTTACATCTTGGGTATTACTTTAATCTGAATGATCTGGAACAATTGGTCGCCCGGTTAAGGCAGCAGCATTTTGACCTGGTGCTGGTTACCGGCGATTGTGCCGATGACGTGGACCAGTTGAGCGCCGCACTACAGTTGATCGATCAAATTCCGGCGCGATTTCCCAAGTTTTTTTCGCTGGGTAATCACGAATACTTCAGAGATTTGCCGCGCACATTAAAAATACTGGATCGCAGTCCGCTCGAGCTGTTGCGCAATGCCTCGGTTGAACTGACATACCGCGGACAGAAGTTGCGTCTTATGGGCATCGACGATCCGGTGTACATGGGGCGGGATATTCATCCCTTACTGCAACAATTTTTAACCGAAGTTAGCAAGAAAAGCAATCCGCAAGCGTTCAATGTACTTATGTCGCACCGACCGCAGGCCCTGGATCTGGCTCCGCAATTTAAGGTAGACCTGGTTCTGGCCGGACACACCCATGGCGGGCAGGTGGGTTTTAACGGGCGTAGCGTTTTCGAAAACTGGGGCATTCACAAATATTTATGGGGCAAATACAAAAAGGGAACAAGTCAACTGTACACTTCCGCCGGTGTGGGACACTGGCTACCCTTTCGCCTGGGCTGCCCACCGGAAGCGCCGATCATTGTTTTACGCCGGGCAGACCAGAAATGATTTTTTTTTCCATATTCGTAAATATTGCTTAATTTTGTTCTGAACAATTACGTGAGATGGATCATGATGAACAAAGCAGCGGTAACCACACTCCCTTTACATCCCTTAATTAAAAAGCGCTGGAGTCCACGGGCTTTTTCTGAAAAAGCGGTGGAAAGAGAGAAATTGGAACGTATTCTGGAAGCAGCCCGCTGGTCGGCTTCCTGCTTTAATGAACAACCCTGGCGCTTTGTGCTGGGCATTAAAGGGCAGGGAGAGACCTATCAAAAAATATTCGACAGTCTGGCCGAAGGTAACCAGACCTGGTGTAAATCGGTCAGTGTTTTAGTCTTAATGTGTGCCAAAACTACTTTTTCTCACAACAACAAACCGAACAAATGGGCGCATTACGATCTGGGGCAGGCCGCGGCTTACATCTCCATGCAGGCTATGGCCGAAGGGCTGTTTGTCCATCAAATGGCCGGGTTTGATCCGCAAAAAGTAAAAAGTGCATTTAACATTCCTGCAGATTTCGATCCCTTTACCGTGATAGCTATTGGCTATTTGGGTGATGCTCAGGCGCTGCCAGAAAATTTGCGGAAGAGCGAACTTGGGCCGCGTACGCGCCGGCCCTTACAGCAGCTTGTTTTTCATGAAACATGGGGTAAATCGTGGCTCGATGAGCAGTAAACTAATCGAAAAAGACAATCTATATCTGAATTTTGTTTTTGTGGCCATCTCTCTGCTGCTTCTTATTTTAGTCGGCATTGCCGGCTATGCCCTTATTGAAGGCTCGAGTTTGATGGATGCTTTCTATCAAACCGTGATCACCTTTTCTACGGTTGGTTTCCATGAGGTTTTTCCCCTGAGTCCGGCCGGACGTCTGTTTACCATCTTCCTGATCTTTTTTGGGCTGGTAACCATTGCTTTGCTTTCCGGTAGCGTCACAACCTGGTTTGTGTCTTCTCAAATATTAGCAAAAAGGAAATTACAAAAAATGAAAAACAAAATAGCAGCATTAAAAGATCATGTGATCATTTGCGGGGGCGGCGAAACGGCCAAAACCGTAATCCGCGAACTGTTGCAGGCTAAAAAGCCGTTCGTGCTCATTGAACATAAACCGGAGATTGTCGCCGAATTGCGTGAGATATTTCCGGAGATCTTAATTATAGAAGGAGATGCTACCAAAGACGAAGTTCTGGAAGAGGCGCGCATCAAAACCGCTTACGGTCTGATTACTACCATGCCTGTTGATGCCGACAACCTGTTTGTGGTGGTTTCGGCCCGCAGCCTTAACCCCAATTTAATCGTCATCTCCAGAGCCGTGGATCCTCACACCGAATCCAAGCTGTACAAGGCCGGAGCCAATTACGTGATCGTGCCCAATGTAGTGGAAGGGCTGCGCATGGCTTCCGTGCTGTTAAGGCCGACTCTGGTGAGTTTTTTAGAGATCATGATGTCCAACAACGACGTGGCCCTGCGACTTGAAGAGATTGCGCTACCCGAAGATTCCAATCTCGTGGAAAAACCGTTAAGTGAAGCAAGAATTCCACAGCGCACCGGTTTAATTGTAATTGCCTTAAAACGGGCCAAAGATTCGCAGTGGATCTTTAATCCCATCTCTTCAACCATTCTGCACAAGAACGATCGCTTAATTGTGCTGGGGGATGAAGAACGGATTGAGAAATTACTCGCCCTGCTAAAGGAGTAATGGTTTTTGACTGAGAACTTTCCTGTCGCGCCAGACCAATTTTGCTTTGAGTGTACACAATGCGCCGATTGTTGCACGGGCGATCAAATGGTGCTGCTCAATTTGTTTGATCTTTACAAACTGGCCAGATTTCTGAAGCTGAAGAACACAGGAAGTCTTTTTACCGATGGCTGGCTGATATTGCAAAAAGACGAAACGCACGGCGTGTACCGACCACAAATTCGCTTTAAAACGGCGCCCTTTAAATTTTGCCCCTTTTTAATCAACGAGCTCAGCGAAGAGGGCAACCTCAGAGGGTGGTGTCAACTCCATCCAGCGCATAAGCCGCTGGTCTGTGCGCTGTCTCCCATAGGGACGCGTTTCGATCCTTCAAACCACCATTTCGATTTTTTATTGGTTTCGCCAACAACAGGCTGCCCGGGATTAAGAGCCCGGCGTTATCACTATCTAAAGGACTATGTGAGGCCCTACCAGGAGGAGCTTGAGATGTTGAAGAGCTATTTTAAGATTCTGGAATCTTGTAAAGCATTTGACTGGAGTGCTGAAGAATTTAAACACAACCTGTACAGTTTTAATGTAGAACAACCGTTTAAACAGATTTTGACGACTCTTAGCCAGCGCTATCTCAGGTAAAAAGAGAGCCATTTCGTAAAACGGTCCGGCCAGAATAATTGTCGTTACAAATCCCATCAGGTCAGCGCATGATGACCAGTTTATCAATGTGCGATTTTTCCTGGTTGCCGTCACGCAAAATGATCTTGTACAGGTAAACGCCATTGGCGATGTCATCGCCATCGCGGTCGCGGCCGTCCCATTGAATATCGTCGTTGTAACCCATGACCGAAGTGCCATGCAATTCCTGGATCAACCGTCCGGTGACAGTGTAAATCTTTACTTTTACTTCAGCGCCGGACACATTGGTCTGAAAGGTAAAACGTGTTTGATCGCGGAAGGGGTTGGGGTAGTTGACCACTTCGCTGAGTAAAATTTCGTTGGTGGCTGCCACCTTAACCTGGACAACGGTGGTGTTGAGATTGTTCAGGTTGTCAAAGGCCTGTACCTTAATGGTGTGTTCTCCCTGTTTTAATTGGGTCAAGGGATATTCGATTCTACCCTGCTGAAAAGAATTTTTTTGGTAGGCAAAGAAGCCAGAAATGTCCCGCGGTGCCTGGTCATCGATTTGCAATGAAATGTTGTGGCCAGTTTCCCCGGTAATGTTAATGCCATTTTCATCCTTGAGTTCAACAATCAGAATGGTGTTGTCCGGAATCAGATCGCCGGAGGTGAAATTTTCCTGATCTTTAAAAAAGACATCGATTTCCGGTCCTTGCTGATCATTGATGTTGCTCTGTGAACCATTAATGACCAGGTGATCGTTGTAGCCCATGGCGTTCAGGTTGGTTTGCGGAGAATAAGCGTAAATGGTCACTCGGCCGGTCGGGCGATTCATGTAACGGATGGATTTGGGAATGATAAAGCGCCCGGTGAGCTTTCCGTTAAGCACATCGACCTGGCCTTTGAACAGGCGCGGCCCGATAATGGTAATGGGAGAAAACCCGTCATCGGTGCGCACATTTTCGTAAGCGGCGTCGTTTACCAATAGTACGGCTTCGCCTTCAAAGTCGGGTTGATTGATAATCTGCGCTTTAACCGTAACTTTACTCAGGGCCTTTAGTGTGTCGGGCGTAACCGAGGTAATCTCAATTTTCTCTTTGGGGTCGGCCAGGTACATGGCCGGATCTGCAAACAGAATGTATTTTTGATCGTTAATGCTGGAGCTGCTGCCAATGGCCTTCAATTTGGCCAGACCGAGTTCAGAAGAGCGCTGGTTGAGAGGAAACAGATTTTTAAAGAAGTTGGATGCCAGGGTGGCGTTTTGTGTGGAATAGGCCAGACGCGTAGAAGCCAGGGCCCCGATAATCCCGCTTTTCTCTTTCCAGATCAGGGCTTCGGTAAAGCTGGGTTCATGTGGATCGTCAAATTTGCCAAAATCGCAGGTGGCGGCCACTAAAAAGCACAAACGCCCTTCGTTAATGATGCGCGGGTAGTCCCGATCCATGCTGAAAACATCTTCATGAGCCCATTTAGTTGGATTACCATGCCCGATGTAATTAACGATTAAGGTGCCCTGATTCAGGTGATTGATCAGGTCTTCATTGGCTTTAGGTTTTACGCGGAAAAAGCCGCCGGGCACGGAAGGATAGGCCGAGAGATAAATTTTGTTTATGATGAATTTACGCATCTCCGGCAAATTGGCAATGGTTTCACTCTGGCTCTGGTGCATGTATTCGCTGCTCACATCATTGCGGTACTGGTCGTCTGCCACCAGGGTAACATTGGTCTGCCAGCCATCCTGGACGGCGTTGAAGTAATAGTCGTGGATTTTTTCAAGAATGCGCTCGCAATCCAGGGTGCTTTCAACTGGAATGCGGCCGGTAGCGATGTCTGGTGTAAAGCTGCGGAAAGAACTGCTTCCCGAGTAATCCAGATCCACAAAATAGTCGTCCGTACAGCGGCTGTCAATCTCTCCGGCGTCGTAAATCTCCCAGGTGGGCACGCGTAAGGTATCGGGTAAATTAATGTTACGGTAATCGTAATGGGCATCGCCAAAAAAGAGCACAAAAGCCGGCGCTGGATCGTTCCAGTAATCGCGGGCATACCGTAAAAAATTACGCAGGGCGGTCGGATCTGGTACGCCAGCATTAAAATAGAAATAGATATCTTCCATGCTGACAACCTTTGTATGAAACCGGTCTTTGTGCAAATCGGCGATTTTTTTTGCGTAGGGCAAAAAGGTTTTATGGGTCACCACCAGATAATCTGCCTGATTATTGGGATTTAATAGATCCTGTTGCGGAGTAAAAGGCTGGACACTGGAAACAAATTTTATCTTGCTGGAACTTAGCGAACTGAGCAGGATCAGGCGTTTTTGTTCCGAAGGCGGTAAGGTAAAAGTCAAGGTTCCAGAGCTGGCCTGCAGGTTGCTGGCCAGAACCAGCGGATTGGCGGCATCGCTAATGTCGAACAGGTAGTAATCATTCTTGTTGGAAAGATTGCTAATGGTGTAATTAAGCGATTGATTGATTTGGTCAATAAATAAGGTCAATTGATTGCTCTCAGCTTTCAGGGCTCTGGGGTAGGTTAACTCAAACCAATCCAGGTACACATTGCAGACATCTTTATTGCCCTGGTAGTTAATTGTCAATTCGTTCGTGCCTGGTTTCAGCCAGTTCAGGTCGGTAATTTCCCGCTTGAAGGCAATGAGCGAGGCGTTGTTAAAGCTGATGCGATTAAACAGCGCATTATTGTTTAAGAGCACGGTAAAATCGTAGCGATAGTTTTCGTAGTCTGTCCACAAAATGCCGGAACCGCCTTTAAACTGAATGCGAAAAGTAGCAACCGCGTCTGCTGCGTCCGTTTTGGAGGCCAGGTCAATTTTGGTGCTCCAGCCCCCGGAAGTGCCAAAAAAGCGGTGTCCGTACCAATCCGGCCCGGAAGAGAGCAGGTTGTACAAATCTTCTTCTTCATGTAGCCGTTCGTAAAAATAGGAAGCGGTGACATTGCCGCTGTTGGGAGACGGCAGGCTTTCGCTGATCATGCGTCTGCCGTTGCTACCTTTAAGGTTTAGCCAGTAAATGTTCTTCCGGGCAAAGGTGTGCATCTGGTAAGAAAAATCGTTTGTGGCCGGATTGAAAAACCAGCCATTAACGTGCTTGCCGTAAAACAGGATGTAATCGGAACCATTGAACTTACCATCCTGGTTCTGATCGAAAACCAGAATGGGAATTTCCTGAGTGGAAGTGGGATTGAAGTATTTGGATTTGATGTTGTAATGCAGTTCATGCCCGCCATTATTGAACATTTGAATCTGGTCTAAGGAGAAGCTGTTCAAATCAATTCCGGCTGTTTCCAGCACAGAAGGCGTAATTTTGTACAGCCCGTCTTCTTTAACTTCAATTTTGTAAAACGGTCCCTGAGGCAGCAACTTCACCTTTTTGAGAGACAATCTTTGCCCTCTACGCCAGGTTCTGGCCTGATCGAAATTGAGAATGATTTGCCGCGTTACATCATCTAGAAGATCGTGTTTGGATGTTGTGCCGCTTACTGTAGCTGGCTGACGAAAACGAATTTGCAGGCGAATCTTTTCGTAAACTACCAGGCGGTGATTGGCCGGGAAATATTGGAGCGGACTGAGATGAATGTTTTGGATGGGCAGGTCTCTGAAATAAGAAGGGGATTCATTTTGTACTATTTGACGCGGAAAAGGTGTAACGCTGTTGTAAAGAGAATCATTCAGCCGGTATTGAACCTCGCTGAGGCCGGTCCGGTCTCTGGCCGGAAAAGGTACGGGCGCCAGATCGGTGTTTTCCAGAGTCCGCGTTTGCACATCCAGAATGGAAATCCGCACGGGCTGTTCATCGGGTAAAGCGATTCCGATTACGCGCCAGGGCACATCGGGCTGGCCAGGCGCAGACAGGGTTTTGCCATTTAAAATAGTGATCTGTTGGAAACGTTTCTGGCCGATGGTGATGGTTTGCGCATTGAGCCGGGCAGGACGCCATTCCAGAATTAAGCCCCGCTCGTTGGATTGGACAATCGTAATGTCTTGATTTTGGGCTAAATTTGAGTTGAGGCCCAAAACAAGTTTAAACAATGTCAATAAAAACAATGGGCCGACAATGAGTCGCTTCATACACAACATCCTCGTTTATTTTTGAATAAGCAATTTAGCCTAACTATGCTATGGAAGCAATAGAAAAAATTAGGTACTAAGGTAGCAGAGCTACCACCAAAAATCTTCTTTAAATAATGACAGGCCGATGCTCATTCAACCCTTCAACAAATCAACAATTCAATAGCTTAACTTACTCACTCAGCACAAAAAATTTCGCATCCCGCCATGGCGGGAATAGATCTTTTAATGGAAGTATTCTAAGGCAGCAGAGCCGCAACCAAAAGTGCAAGAAACTGTTTTAATCACAATTATCTTTCACGCAGATTTCGCAGATATTCGCAAAAATAATTTAAACCAACTCTACAACACGTCCTCCCTAAAACAGTATTAAAATTTTCGCATCCCGCTGTGGCGGGATTAGATCTTTTGAAGGAAGTATTCTAAAAACTTTGCCTCAATTTTCTGCGGTTTACTCCGATAACAAGCACAAACAATGCAGAGGTACCTATGGCTAAATATCCCGGTATGATCAACATCCATGTTCTTACGTCTCCTGATAAACTTGATCAATTAGAAACAGAATGGGATGAATTAATACGTAACATCCCCGCTTACTTGCCAACCATGACCTTCCAATGGCACAAAGCCTGGTTAGAGGTCAATCAATCAAAAATTTTAAAAGTCCACTTTTTTGTTTTCAGAGATAAAAAAGAACGTCTCATCGGCATTGTACCCCTCATTCGCATGGAAGCCCAGCTGTTTTTGAAAAAGCTTCAGGTTTACACCTTTTCCGGGGCGCGCGATCAGATTCAGACACTGATCATCTGCAAGAACGAACACCACGTTCAGATTTTACTGGAACTGCTCTCCCACTTTTACCATAAACATAGCGATTGGCATCTTTTGGCTTTAAGGCGCCTCTCTTCCAGCAAAGCGGATGAAGTGTTTCTGGAACGCATTTTGAACAAATATCACTGGCCCTTTTCGGTGGAATCTCATCTTCAGGTGCCCTACATCCGGCTGGAAGGCGATTTTGAAACGTATCTGAAAAGCCGCAAGCGACATTTCCGTCACGAGATTAAACGTAAGACCAGACAGTTGCGTAACCTGGGGGGTTTAATTTACGATTACAAAACGGCTCCTTTGAGCGACGCCGATTTTGCGCAATTTGTAGCTCTGGAAGATGCCGGCTGGAAAGGACGGAACAGGTCCTCATTAAAACACCGACCGGATCTGTACCGGCTCTTTAAAAAGCTCTCCCAGGTGAACACAGAGGACCTAAAACTGGTGCAATTCAATCTTTCACTGGAAAGTAAGTTAATCTCTTCTTCCCTCTGTTTACAAACGTTAGACGGTTTACACGTTTTTAAAATTGCATTTGACGAACGGTTTAAAAAGCAGTCGCCGGGACTTTTACTGCGTCTGTTTGAAATTGAATACGCATTTAAGCAAGGATTGAAGGTTTACGACTTTTCCGGCAAGGAACAACCCTGGATGCGTGCCTTTACGAATCGCCGCCACCATGTGATGGATTACATCATTTACCGCAAGACCTTGTTATCTTTAATACGCTACCTCGGCTTTACGCGCCTGCGTCCTCTTATTAAACAATCTTCGCTGACAGAACAGATGTTTAAAAAAATGATCCGCGATTAAGATCAAACGGCCCTTTTCGCAACGCCATGCCCCCTGTGGCCCAGGAAATCACAGAGTGCCCGGGTAAAGTCCGCCGTCAACCTGAATGGTAGCGCCGGAGATGTAACCGGCCTGCTCCGATGCCAGAAAGGCAATCAAACTGGCCAGGTCCTGAGGCTGTCCAATACGACGCAGGGGAATTTTGTTCTCCCAGGCGGCCAAAATATCTTCCCTCGCTTCACCGGCTTCCATGCGTTTTTTGACAATTCGTTCCAGGCCGTCGGTCAGATGATAACCAGGCGCCACATTGTTCACCGTAATGTTGAAGGGCCCCAGCTCCATGGAAAGGGTTTTAGCCAGCCCAACAACGGCCAGACGCAGCGCATTGGAATAGATCAGACGTTCCACCGGGGCTTTTACGGAAATGGAGGTGATATTGATGATTCGGCCCCATTTCTGTTTTTTCAGATATGGCAGCACCGCCTGTGTGGCGCGCACAACGGTCATGAAGGTGACATCATACCAGTAGTGCCACTCCTCTTCGTTGGTCTCTTCAAATGATTTAACCGGCGGACCACCGGCATTGGTTATTAAAATATCAACGCCGCCGAGCTGTTCGATGCTTTGTTGCAGAAACGCATTTAAATACCCGGCATCGGCCACGTCCACCGGCCGGGCAAAGACGCGGATTTGGTTTGTTTCCAGTTCGGCGGCCGTCCGTTTTAGTTGCTCTGCGTTCCGGGCGCAAATGGCCAAATCACAACCTTCATGGGCCAGGCTTTGGGCCGCAGCTTTGCCCAGCCCCTTACTGGCCGCCAGTACAATCGCTTTTTTATCTTTTAATCCCAGATCCATTCTTTCTCCTTCTCTTCCTTAACTCAATCGTTGTCTATATCTGCTCTGAAAGAAACAAAAACCGGGCAGTGATCAGAGATTTTTTCGTAATATTCCGGTAGATGGGGGCCGTCGTAAGATTTACGCCCCTCTGCACACACACCGCCCACCTTTACGCTATTGGGCACCATTTCAAACTTAGCGTCCTGAGAAATAAAAATCTGATCGATCAGCGAACCTTCAATGTGTTCTCTGGTGTAATCGGGTTGCCAGTAATTGGAAACCAGAGAATCTTCCAGCAGTTCATGGGTAGCCCAGTAAAAATGCCATTTACTGATGCGCGGCAAAAATTCATTAAAGCCCAGTTTGGAAACATTGTTAAAATCGCCCATGAGAATGATGTCCCCATCGCCGGAATGTTCCTGCAAATCAGTAATGATCTTTTCCAGGGCCTGCCACTGTTTTTTGCGCGTTTTCCAGCCACTGGGCGCTGCCTTCAGATGGACAATCAACGCATGAAAATCGAAACCGGCGGGTTTGTATTTGAAATAACCGCGCAGCGCCGGCCTGAGCCAGGAGTCGGGATTCAGGGCCACGTCCATGTACACCTGGGGCGCTTCCTTCAGCTCCAGAACAGAGGAATCGTACAAAAAGCCCACTTTTTGCGAGCTTTTTGAAGGCGCGTACACAAACTCATATTGCGGGCCTAAATATTCTTTGGCCTTGCTGGCAAAGAGATCGGTGTCCACAATTTCTACAACGCCTAATAATTCAATGTCCAACTGTTTAAGCAGTTTAAAAAGGGCCGGAATATCCGTGGCCGGGCCATGGGGCGGATTGCGCAAATTGATACCGTATTTTTGCATCATCTGGCCGTTCTCTTTGCAAGGAAACCATTCAATATTAAAACTGCCCACTTCAATAATGGCCTGCTTTTGAGCGATTAAAAACACAGGCAATAGGAGTAAAATCAGAAAACGTAGAATACGCATGATCAGATCCTCAATTTGTTTGTTTTTTGGTTACGTTTTTCAAATCTTCAAAATACTTTAAGGCCAGTTGAATCTGGTGCTCCGCAGAGTCTGCCTCTTGCGCCCGGATGTTCAAATTGTAAATGCGATCAAAAGGACGTTCTTTGAGCGTAATCTTTAACGGCGCATTGAGCAATCCACAAATGTAGGCCGAAAACCGATCATCAGCCTCGCTCAAATCAATAATCATGTCAATGGCCTCTGACTGGAACAAATCAAGGTACTGTTTTTTGGGCAGCCCCAGCCAGTTGCTGTCTTCTTTCCGGAAATTCTTCTTTTCAAAGGTTGAAATTTTGATCTGCTCTCCAAATATTTTGTAGAGCGGTTGAATAAACAGCGACTGAAGGGCATCCAGGTCCCAGTATTCAGGCAAAATAATTAAAATGTGTTTCAGGCTGTTTAACAATTGATGGAAGTCGATTTCTGTGGTAGGCTCCTTCCAGTGCTTTAGCCGCCAGTTCAGGTACTTATTAAAAAGAAAACGCTTCAATGGATTAATCAATTTTTGTTCCTCTTACGTTTTTTCCAGAGTCTTTCCAGGTACTGCTTTAGCTTTGCCTCACGGCCCAGGTCTGTGGGTTGATAAAAGATGTGGTCTTCTAAACCTTTGGGCAGGTAAGTTTGCTCGGCAAAATGGTCAGGGAAATCGTGGGGATATTGGTAACCGGTTCCGTAGTTCAGTTTTTTCATCAACCGCGTTGGCGCATTTCGCAGATGGAGCGGCACATTTGCCGGCCCCCGAGCCCGCACCAGTTCCTGAGCTTTATTGATGGCCAGGTAGGCGGCGTTACTTTTGGGCACCGAGGCCAGATAGGTAGTGACCTGCGCCAAAATGATGCGTGCTTCGGGCATGCCGATGTTTTTAACGGCCTCAAAGGCAGCGTTGGCCAGCATCAGGGCGTAAGGCTCGGCATTGCCAATGTCTTCCGATGCCAGGATGATTAAACGCCGGGCAATGAATGTGGGGTCTTCCCCAGCTTCCAGCATAACCGCCAGATAGTAGATGGCTGCATCCGGATCGCTGCCGCGCACGCTTTTAATAAAGGCCGAAATCGTGTCGTAATGGTAATCACCGTGTTTGTCATAATACAGGGGACTCTGCTGCACAGCCTGCTTTACCAGTTGCTCGCTAATGACCACCTTTTTGCCGTCTTTTGGGGCCAGATGAAAGGTCATTTCCAGCAGGTTCAGAGTACGACGGGCATCTCCGGCGCTAAAGGCCAGCAAAGCCTCAAAGCCCTGCAGATCAATTTCGTACTGCTGCAACAGGGCGTCTGTTTCCAGAGCGCGGCGCACAATGGTCTTTAAATCCTCAGCCGAAAGCTCGCCAAGCTGAATCACCTGGCAACGTGAAAGCAGAGGAGCAATCACCTCAAACGAGGGATTTTCGGTGGTGGCGCCCATCAAAATCAATGTTCCGTCCTCTACCGCGTGCAGCAGGGCATCCTGCTGTGCCTTATTGAAACGGTGGATTTCATCAATAAACAGAACGGTGGCCTTGTTGTAATACCGGCGTTGCGAACGAGCTTCTTCAATAATCTGTTTAACGTCCTTTACCCCCGAGGTCACCGCTGAAATGGAAACGAAGCGATAATCCATCTCTCTGGCCAGCAAGCGGGCCAGGGTGGTCTTGCCCACGCCAGGCGGCCCCCAGAAGATAATCGATGGCAAATAACCGGAGGCAATCTGTTTACGTAAGGTGGAATGGGGGCCAATCACGTTCTGGTGCCCGACCACATCTGCAAGCGATTGGGGCCGAACGCGTTCAGCCAGCGGCCGTTGCAACTGATCGTTCGTCTTGCTGTCAAACAGATTGCTAATTTGCTTTTTCATTCACATCTTATTTCATTAAATACTTAAATTCCAGGCGATTTTCACCACCCGCTTTGACGGGAATCTGAAATTTAAAATAATTGGCTCGTATTTCCACGGGTTTAACATTGGAACTCAATAAATCCGTCTGACGGTAGGAGGAAAGGTATTCTATGATTTCCACAACCACATCCTGTTTTTTGTGGTTGCGCAAAACGTACTCGACCGTCAATTTTTCTTTGTCCCTGGAAGGCCGCTCCCTTTTCAGCACATTGCGTTCGCTCACTATGTCAAAGGCTTTGCCTACCGTTAATAAAATTTTTTCGTCACGCGGGGTGTGCTTGATGGCGTCTTCGCCAATGAATTCCAGATCATTCTGATCCGCCTTGTAAAGGCGTACCTTTCCTGCGGGAAAGGGAATGCCCAGGTTATTTTGTTTACTGTTTTCAAATTCGATTTTTACATCCACCTTTTGCGGCGCGTGGGAGGTCACCACAAATTTTTTATTTACCTTAACTGTGCTTTCCGGAAATAGTTGAATTTGCTTGACCTGATTGTTAAGTAAAGTCGTACGGCCCTGCAGGGTGTAAAGATGGTACTCAAAAAACTCTTTTTCCTTGAATTGCGGCGCTTGACTCACAGCTAAATCCATTAGCACGGATTTGGTACTTCTTTTAAACGTTTCACGGTGAATATTCAACTCACCGGCCATCAGCTTGAGCCGCGCATCTTTGTACGCCTTGCCGCTGTTGTTTTTAATGGTAACCCAACAGGCCAGTTGCAACTGTTGATCGTTTGCGCTCAGCTTGCCCACGTAATCGGCGCGCCATTCTAACCCGCCAGTCAGGTAGGTTAAAATGAGTTTGTTCCGGCCGCTTTTAGCGGCCCTGACTTTCCAGACCAGAGTGGGCCGCGTTATGAATTGCTCTTTTTGTTGGGCATAGTCTTTTAGCAACACCTTTTGTTTGTCGTTGCGCGGCAGGATTTGCAATTGCCCCTCCTCGTCCAGCAACATCAGGTATTGGCCATTACTGGCCAGAAGTTTGCCACTAATCTCGCCCAGAGCCGGGTCTTCCACCCAGATATGACGGTCAATGGATTTTGCCAGCACCTTGCTGGCATCGATTAAATCATATTCGTAATTTTGTTCCAGAACCATAAACGATTTTTCCGGACTTTCCACCAGCACGGAAGTGGCGTCGATTTGCTGCGGAATGTCGGTTAAAAGATAGTCGTTCTGGCCTTTTTTAAGATCGATAACACGTTGTTCGTGCACCAATCCTAAATCTTGATTGGTAACGGTGATGGTCAGGTCGCTTTGAGCGGCCAGCCAGCCAACCAGCGCAAACAGCGCCAGGCTAACTTTGAGAGCCAAATAGTTTTTCATAATTTCTCCTGACTTTTTCCAGGTTTTCCTGAATGCTGGCCAGTTTAGCGCGTTCGGCCTGTACGACCTTTTCCGGCGCCTTTTGTAAAAAGTTCTCGTTGTTTAATCTGGCCAGACTCGATTTTTCCAGGCCCTCCAGGCGTTTTATCTCCTTTTGCAGACGTTCTTTCTCTTTGTCCAGGTCCAGAGCTTCGCGCAGTGGAATGAAAAATTCGGTCGATTGCACAACCACCACCCCGGCTTCCGCCCGATCGAATTGTTGCGGCACGGGGCTCAGCGCTTCAATTTTGGCCAGTGCGCCAAAGTGGGACTGACTGGCTTCGATTAGCCGGGCCCGTTCATTGTCCGCTGAATAGTACACCTTGATTTTCTGGGCCGGCGGCACGTGCATCTCGGCACGTAAATTGCGAATGGCGCCGATGGCCTCCTGTACAAAGCGTACCTGTGCTTCAACCTCCTCATCGATCAGTTCCTTGACCACGGTCGGCCAGGGAGAAATGACAATGCTTTCCTCACCCTCTGTGCCTAAATTCTGCCAGATTTCTTCTGTAATGAAAGGAATAAAAGGATGCAGCAGTTCCATGGATGCCTTCATTATGTGTGCCGCCACACTCAAGGCCGTTTGCCGTTCAGTCTCTTTTTCAGATTGGTACAATCGGCGTTTGATCATTTCCAGATACCAGTCGCAGTACTCATCCCAGAAAAAGTGGTAAATGGCGTTTAATGCGTCGTTAACGCGGAAGTTTTCAATGCCCTGGGTCACCCCCTGAACGGCCTTTTGAAAACGGCTCAAAATCCAGCGATCTTCCAGGGTAAAATGCGCCTGGTATTTGCTGAAATCGGTATCCCACTGCTGGCCGGCATTCATGGCCAGAAACCGGAAGGCGTTCCAGATTTTGTTAGAAAAATTGCGTCCTATTTCAAAGCTGCGCTCGCCTAAATTGATGTCCTGCCCTTCCGAACTCAGCATGATGAGCGTAAAGCGTACAGCATCGGCGCTGTACTGCTCAATCATGTCCAGCGGATCGATACCATTGCCCAACGATTTACTCATCTTGCGCCCCTGCTCGTCGCGTACAATGCCATTAAAGTACACGTGCTTAAAGGGGATGTCATGCATGAACTCCAGACCGGCCATAATCATGCGCGCCACCCAAAAAAAGATGATGTCCGGGCCAGTGACCAGCACGTCGGTGGGGTAAAAATATTTTAGCTCCGGCGTGTCATCCGGCCAGCCAAGAGTGGAAAAGGGCCATAATTGCGAAGAGAACCAGGTGTCCAGCACATCCGGGTCCTGAGTCCACTTTTCTTCCGGAGTCGAGGGGTCTTCTTTACACACTTTAACCTCGCCCCTCTCGTTGTACCAGGCCGGGATGCGGTGCCCCCACCATAACTGACGTGAAATACACCAGTCCCGAATGTTCGTCATCCAGTGCTCATAGGTTTTTTCGAAACGTCCTTGCGGATGAAACTTGATTTTCCCTTCCTGCACCACCTTCAAAGCCTTTTCGGCCAGGGGCTTCATCTTAACGAACCATTGTACTGAAAGGTAAGGTTCGATGGGCACTTTAGAACGGTAGCTGTGACCCACAGAATGTACATGGGGTTCAATTTTTTCTAACTGTCCCATTTCTTTCAATTTTTCCACGATGATTTCGCGCGCTTCAAAGCGATCTTTGCCGGACAGAAAGTCAGGGATGGGCAGTTCTTCCACATATTCGCCATCTTTAAACAACAGACACTTTGGAAGAATTTTACCGTCTTTATCCAGCATGAGCACCATGGGCAAGTTGTGGCGTTGACCGATTTCGAAGTCATTGGGATCGTGGGCCGGCGTCACCTTAACAAATCCGGAGCCGAATTCCTTATCCACATGATCATCCACAACCAGTTCCACTTCGCGATTCACAAAGGGAATGATGATCTTTTTGCCCAGCAGAGGATATTTTTCCATGTCGTCGGGTGCAATAGCCACAGCCGTATCGCCCAGCAGGGTTTCCGGACGCGTGGTAGCCACCACGATGTAGTCATCTGAATCTTTGATTTTGTAGCGGATGTGGTACAGTTTGCCCTGAACCTCTTTGTGTTCAACCTCATCATCGGCCAGAGCCGTAGCCGAAGCCGGGTCCCAATTTACAATGCGCAGCCCTTTGTAAATCAGACCTTTGTTGTACAGGCGAATGAACACTTCCTGAACCGCATTGGAAAGCCCCTCATCCAGGGTAAACCGTTCACGCTCCCAATCACAGGAAGCGCCCATCATCTTTAACTGATGAATGATGGTCGAACCGTGTTTTTCTTTCCACTCCCAGACTTTTTCCACAAATTTTTCGCGCCCCAGGTCGTAACGTGTTTTACCTTCTTTGAGCAGTTCGCGCTCTACTACGCTTTGCGTGGCAATACCGGCATGATCCGTACCCGGCAGCCATAAAGTCTCATAACCCAGTTTCCGGTGATAACGAATAAGAATATCCTGAATGGTATTATTAAAGGCATGCCCCATGTGCAAATTCGCAGTCACATTGGGCGGAGGGATGACAATGGTAAACGGTTTTTTACGGGGATTAACTTCCGCATGGAAATAACGTTTTTGCAACCAGCGATCGTACCATTTATGCTCAACCTTTTTCGGATCGTAGACCTTCGGTATTTCCTTGCTCATGAATCGAACTCCTGTTTTTTAGCCTGTTCTCATTATTTAAACGTAAAATATACAGAATTTTCTGCCTAAAATCACCAAAATTCATCCGGCCGCTGTAAAATGTTCATTCTTAAAAACGATCAACTGTAAGGCACTTTTAAACAGTACTCAAAATTTTAAATGCAACTTTCCGGCAAAGGGTTGCGTACATGTCAGATAAAAACAATGGAGGATCCCGATGAAAACTCTCTTTTCGACTCTGGTTTTTGTACTGCTGGCCGTTCCCTTCTTGTACATGGCTTATGATGTGGCCAGAGACCTTTTTCGTCAGCTTAAAGTCGTGATGGCTAAAAAAGGGCGCCCCCTTTTGCAGGGTATTTTGCAGATGTTCTACCAATAAACATCCGCTCACTTTTTGTAATCTGCCTATTGCTTTCCAACTTTTGCCAGCCTAATTTGTTACTATGTTAACCATTGTCAGCGCCTTGCGCACGGAGATCGAACCATTGATCCGCGCCCTGCCGGATGTTGAGTCCAGGCCCTGCGGTCCAGGGGCTTTAAGGCGATATGCCGATTTTGATCTTTTACGCGTGGGAGTGGGAGCCCAACGCGCCATGCAATCTCTGTCCATCTATCTAGAACAAAATCAACCCACGAAGGTCGTGCTAACTGGTTTTGCCGGGGCGCTGAATCCCCATGTAAAGATCGGTGAAATTCTGGCCATTGAAAAAATCACCGACGCAAACAGTGCGCAAATGGTCAGTCTACCGGTTCATGGGGAACTGCAACATCTAAAACGGGCCAGCTTGCTAACCGTAGACCAATCTTTGACAGACGGGAAACAAAAGATCAAACTGTGGCAACAATTCCAGAGTGATCTGGTGGATATGGAGGCCTTTCATCTGGCCCTGATGTGCCAGGAACGCAGCATCGACTGTCTGGCCGTTAAGGCCGTTAGCGATCTGGCGGATGATACGGCCCCAAAACAGTTTAAAAAGAATGTCCGTGAGGTACGTTTAGCTCTGGTCGAAGCGTTAAAATCCTTTTTAAAAGTAGAGTAATGAACATATCGGTGATTATTCCGGTTTACAACCGGCCACAAATGGTCAAACGGGCTATCGAATCGGTTCTGGCTCAAACAGTGGCCACCCATGAAATTCTGGTGATTGACGACGGCTCAACGGACGAAACGCCACAGGTTTTGCAAACCTTTGAGCCGCAGATTAAAATCGTTCGCCAGGCCCATAAAGGCGTGTCCTCTGCCCGCAACACTGGCATTCGCCTGGCAAAAGGCGATTGGATCGCTTTGCTGGACAGCGATGATGAGTGGCTACCGGAAAAACTGGCCATGGCTAGCCAATTTCATGAACGCCATCCCCACTATTTAATTTTTCAGTCAGAAGAGATCTGGGTGCGACGCGGAAAGCGCGTCAATCCCAAAAAGAAACATCGTAAGTATGGCGGGTGGATTTTCAAGCAATCTTTGCCATTGTGCATTGTTTCGCCTTCGGCGGTGGTCATTCATCAATCCGTTTTTGAAAAGGTCGGTTTGTTCGATGAGAATTTTCCTGTTTGCGAAGATTACGATTTGTGGTTGCGTGTGGCGCGCCGTTTCCCCATTGGACTCGATCCGCGCCCTGGCATTGTAAAATACGGGGGCCATGAAGATCAGTTGTCCAGAGCATATTGGGGCATGGACTACTACCGGGTTCTGGCCATCGAAAAGCATTTGCAGAATGACACACTGCCAGCAGACTTGCGTCAGGCCGCTCTGGAAGAAATCTTGAAAAAGCTGCATATCCTGATCTCCGGCCATCAAAAACGGGGAAAGCAAAATCCTCAATTAGAAGAAAAATGGCAGCGCTACAGTGAACAATTAAAAAATCTGAACGGTTAAATTCATTGTAACCTGAAAAGCAAAAAAAAACATCTATATTAGTAAAGGAGCCATTGGCCAGGAGCAGGTATGAAGGACTATTACAAAATATTGGGCGTAAAACGAACGGCTACTTCGAGTGAAATCAAGTCGGCTTATCGCGATCTGGTCAAAAAACATCACCCGGACAAAACCGGAAGATGCGACGAAGATGAACAGATTAAAGACATCAATGAAGCTTACAACACGTTAATAGATCCGGAAAAACGGAAATCGTACAATCAGAATTTGGGTGAAAAAGTACGCGTACATATTGTGTCTTCTAAACCCCGCTCAGAGAGAGGGTTTGGCAACAGGCGCGGCAATCGTCCCGAACCTCTCATTCCGCGAACAGGGTCGACCTTTAATGATTTTGACTCGGCCTTTGAAGAGGAATGGCGTTATTTTGAAAAGCTGCGTCGCTATCTGCTACGTCGATTCTCTGATGATGATTTTTTCTTTTGATAGGGCTTAAACTATTAAAAGGTTGCCCACTCTACCAGGCCAGGCATGATTAGCAGCCTTACTTGGATACACAGTCTGCTGATCTCCAAACTTCCCTTTTACACCAGGAATTGCGTGATTTCAGGATTAACATAATTTGCCGTTTGTGCATTGAAAAGTTCTTTTAAAATAGTGAGAGAACTTCCGCTGGCGCAGAACACACCACAATTCTAAGAATGCACAAAAAATCATTCTTTAATTAAAATTACGAATTATTTTGTGAGAGGGCAATTAGTGCCCTGAAAGGCGAAGGACCGTACCGAGTGTCATTCCGACCCCGCTTCAGCGGGGTCGGAATCCCTTTCACTGGCAAACTATTCCTAAGCAAACGTAACTCAAGCTTCAGCTCGAGCCCCCCTGGTAGTAACAATTTCCCCCTGGCCCCAATTTTTGGGAAGAAGGGACCAGGAGCGAGAATGAACAAGGCGCAAGCTGTTGGAGCGAAGATGAAATCCCGATCTTCAGGGACAGGCAAAAAATCCGCAAGGTACACCGGTAAAAAGTAACGCGTGAGGCATAACAATTACTACTCCCCCCAAACTCTTATCCCCTTACACTCTCTCCCTCTTCGGCTTGTCATATTTACACAACTTTCGTTAATTTTTTCAAAATCTCTGCCACATTGACAAGTGGTAAAAATCCATCAGAATCACCTAAAACGACATAATTTTTTAAAAATAAAAGAGTTAAATAAATTGGCACGAGGTTTGTAAAAACAATAGCGAACAAGTCAATCATGAATAAAATAGGAGGGACCAACAATGACCTTAACAAGATTATGGCAGGTAGATCCATGGCGGGAATTAGACCGCATTCAGGATGAAATGAATCGTTTAATGCGCGACGCATTCGGTCGCACTTTAATCAGCCGTTATCCGGCCATCAATATGTGGGCCAACAATGATGAAGCCATTGTAACCGCGGAGTTACCTGGTTTTGATCCCGATAAACTGGAAATTACCGTTCTAAACGATGAACTGCACATCAAAGGCGAACGCAAACTTCCGGAACCGGAAAAAGAGGTGACCTTTCATCGTAAAGAGATTGAAGTGGATAGTTTCCAGCGAACCATCACTCTGCCCTTTGCTGTGGAAAGCGATAAAATTGATGCCCGATTTGATCGGGGTGTTCTGACCATCGTTTTACCGCGTGCCGAAGCCGACAAACCAAAGAAGATTCAGGTTAAAAGCAAATAAATAATGAAAGGAGGTGAGGGATATGGCAGACAAAAAAACATTGCAGAAACGCGAAGCTGATAAATTAGAAAAAGTCGAAAGAACTCGTGACCGCAAGGTATTTGCTCCGGCGGTTGATATCTACGAAACCAATGAGGCTATTGTCCTGGTAGCTGAAATGCCGGGTGTTGATGAAAAGAACATCGACGTAACATTGGACAACGATGTCTTAACCTTGCGCGGACAGGTTCAATATGAAATTCCTGAAGATCATGAATTGATCTACAACGAATATGCGCTTGGCGACTATGAACGCTCCTTTACTGTAAACGAGGCAATCGATGTGGATAAGATTGAAGCTGAATATCACAACGGCATCCTGACCGTCACCTTGCCTAAAGCCGAGCCAGTCAAAGCTAAAAAAGTTCAGGTTAAAGTAAAATAACCTGAATTGAAAGGAGGTGAGGGATTATGGCAATCCGTGATCTGATTCAGAACAATTTTATTAAGAAATCTGTTCCGGTTCGTCGCGAGCGCGAGGAATGGCTCAGTCCTTTCTACAGCTTGCAAAAGGAGATCAATCGAATCTTTGACAGCTTCTTCAACGAAATTTCATCGGATCGATTCTTATCGGAAACAACGACTTCGTTCATGCCCAACGTGGATATTAAGGAAAAGGACAAGGAACTGGTTGTGACAGCTGAGCTGCCAGGCATGGATGCGGAGGATATCGAAATCAATATTTCAGACGACATGCTGACTCTGCGCGGCGAAAAGAAGGAGGAGAAAGAGGAAAAAGAGGGCAACTTCTATCGACGTGAATGCTCCTTCGGTTCGTTCCATCGCGATATTCCGCTGCCTGTTGAGATCGATCCGGACAAGGTGGAGGCTGAATTCAAACGGGGTGTTTTAAAAGTCCGTTTGCCCAAGAAACCGGAATCGCAACGGAAGGCGAAAAAGATCGAGGTTAAAACCAAATAATCCCAAAAGGCGCATACTCCTCCTCTTAACAAAAGGCCGGCAGCTCAGTCGGCCTTTTGTATATGTAAAGGAAGAAAACTTAGAAAAAAGGAGGTGAATTGGAAATGAAAAAAGATTACTACGAAATTTTAGGGGTAAGTAAAAATGCCAGCGCTGAAGAGATCAAAAAGGCTTACCGCAAGTTGGCAGCAAAGTATCATCCTGATAAGAACCCTGGCGATAAACAGGCTGAAGAGATGTTTAAACAGATCAATGAAGCGCACTCGGTTTTAACAGATCCTGAAAAGAGGAAATTGTACGACCGCTTTGGCAAAAATTGGAAACAAT
The DNA here is from genome assembly GCF_056497305.1 of Caldithrix sp. Lineage (NCBI taxonomy): Bacteria > Pseudomonadati > Calditrichota > Calditrichia > Calditrichales > Calditrichaceae > Caldithrix > Caldithrix sp. Next base: position 36,910 of record NZ_JBSMDE010000069.1, read on the forward strand.
TCGAGCAGATGGATGAAAAGACCCGTCAACAATACGAAAAGTATCAGCAGTACCAACAGTACAGTCATGCCGGGCCACAGAACGGAGAACAGTTCGAATGGGCGTTTGGCGATATTTTTAGTGATGCCTTTGGCTCCGGATTTGGCGACGACTTTTTCAGTACGATTTTTGGCGGGCGCAAAAGATCTCCCTTTGGTCGGGAATACCGTACACGCTATTCCGCCCCCGGCCAGGACATGCACGCCGAACTGGAAATCTCTCTTGAAGAGGCTTTCAACGGAACAACCAAGCTGTTCCGCATCAACGGAGAGACCATTAAACTCAAGATTAAACCCGGCACCAAAGATGGACAGATTCTTAAACTAAAAGGCAAAGGCGCGCCTGGCATTAACGGCGGCCCAAAAGGCGATTTACTGATCACGGTGCGTTTGAAACCGCATCCGGTTTTCACGCGTTCGGGCGATGATTTGCACATGGAGCTGCCGATCGATCTTTACACGGCCGTTTTAGGCGGCAGCGCACAAATTCAAACCCTTAAAGGCAGGGTAAAAGTCAACATCCCGGCCGAGAGCAACAACGGCAAGATCATTCGGCTGCCAGGCCTGGGCATGCCCAAAGACGCCAGCAAAACACGCTTTGGTGATTTGTACATTAAGCTCAATGTGCAAATTCCGCAAAACCTTAGTGAAAAAGAAAAACAACTGTTTCGTGAGTTAGCCCGGCTGCGCAAATAATAAAACAAGATCCAATTCACCTCCGCCGGGCTGACTTTCTTCATTTTTCAATCCCCTCTTCCCCTTTGTGCCAAACTAATCACACATTAATCCAATTTTTTTCTTATATTTGCCCCTTGATCATTTTTAAACTTCAATTAATGAAACAGGAGAGGTCGATGAGTACTAAATTAGTTCCTCCACACGGAGGTGAGTTAAAACCCCTATTGCTTGAAGGTGAAACCCTCAAAGAAGCAAAAGAAAAAGCCCAATCTTTACCCCAGGTGCGTCTCAGTTCACGGGAAACTTCCGATTTAATCATGCTGGGCATGGGCGCCTTCAGTCCGCTGGACGGCTTTATGCGCCAGAAAGATTACAAAACGGTGGTTACCGACATGTTGATGGCAGACGGCACCCTGTGGCCCATCCCCATTACCCTTTCGGCTCCCAAAGAACAAGCCGACTCCTTCAAAGAGGGCGACGAAGTGGCTTTGATTGATGATGAGAGCGGCGAATTGATGGGCTCCATGATCATCGAAGAAAAATACACCTATGATAAGAAACACGAAGCGCTCCACGTCTTTCGCACCGATGAGGAAGCGCATCCGGGCGTGGCCAAGGTTTACGCTCAACACGATGTCTATCTGGCCGGGCCGGTTAAAGTGTTTAGCGAATTGCGCTACCCCGATGAATTTGGCCATTACTATGCCCGCCCCGCTGAAACACGTAAAATATTTGCCGAAAAGGGATGGAAAACCATTGCTGGTTTCCAGACGCGTAACCCCATTCACCGCTCTCACGAGTTCGTCACCAAAATTGCCCTGGAAGTGATCGATGGGTTATTCATCCATCCGCTGGTTGGTAAATTGAAAGCCGGTGATATTCCGGCCGATGTGCGTATGAGATGCTACGAAGTGCTGCTTGACAAATATTACCCGCGCGAACACGTGGTGCTTAAAGTTTACCCCATGGAAATGCGCTACGGCGGCCCGCGCGAAGCCGTGCTCCATGCCATTTTCCGCCAGAACTTCGGCTGCACACATCTGATCATTGGTCGCGACCACGCCGGCGTGGGTAACTACTACGGCCCGTTTGACGCGCAAAAAATCTTTGAAGAAATCCCCGAAGGCAAGCTGCATATTCAACCACTGATGATCGATTGGACCTTCTGGTGCTACAAGTGCGACGGCATGGCTTCCATGAAAACCTGCCCGCACGGCAAGGAAGACCGTCTGTTGATCAGCGGGACTAAACTGCGTGAAATGCTTTCCAACGGCCAACGCCCGCCCAAAGAATTCAGTCGACCAGAGGTGGTTGAAATTCTAATGGACTACTACAAAAACAACGGATAAAAATCAGGGAGAACAATACATGACCATTCAAAAAGCAACCAATATTGTCTGGCACCCTTCTTTGATTACCAAAGAAGATCGGGAAAAACTGTTGAAACAAAAAGGCTGCGTCATCTGGTTTACCGGTCTTTCCGGCTCAGGTAAATCCACCCTGGCCCATGCTGTGGAAGAGATGCTTTACAAGATGGGACATTTAACCTTTGTGCTGGATGGCGACAACATTCGTCACGGCTTAAACAAGAATCTGGGCTTTTCACCGGAAGACCGCGAAGAAAACATCCGGCGCATTGGCGAAGTAGCCAAACTGTTTGCCCAGGCCGGAGTCATCACCATGACGGCTTTCATCTCGCCTTACCGTAAGGACCGCGACAAAGCGCGCGCCCTGTTAAACGACGGCGAATTTATTGAAGTGTTCGTAAAAGTCCCACTAGAAGTCGCCGAACAACGCGACCCCAAAGGTCTTTACAAAAAGGCAAGGGCCGGCGAAATCAAAGAATTTACCGGCATCGATGCGCCTTACGAAGAACCGCTCAATCCGGAGCTGGTCATCGATACCAGCAAATTGTCCCTGGAAGAAAGCGCCCAAAAGGTGATTGATTATTTAAAAGAGAAAAAGATCATCTAAATCGATGCTCACTTGAAAAATAAACCTGGTCCTCCGTAGTTATTACGGAGGACTTATTTGTTGCAAACGCCTTCTCTTTTCACTTTCCTTGCAAAAAGTCTAAAATTTAAGAATTTTTCGTTGTAAAATTTCGGCCAAATAATAAATTTTCCTTGCAAAGTCCATTAAATTTACGAACTTTTACTCAGGTAAGCTTAATTGGTAAAAAATCCATGAAACGTTTATTACTCGAACAACTCATTAAATGGAAAAACGGTAAAGATCGTAAACCGCTAATCCTCAGAGGAGCAAGGCAAGTAGGCAAAACCTGGCTGCTTAAAGAATTTGGTAAGAAACAGTTTAAACAATTTCATCACTTTGATCTTGAACGCGACAAAAACAAATTGTCCCCGATATTTCATGAGGATCTATCGCCCAAAACAATCATCCGCAATTTAGCTTTGTTAACCGATACTGTAATTGATATTGAAAACGACCTGGTTATATTCGATGAAATCCAAAATATTCCGGAAGCTATTACCTCATTAAAATATTTTAATGAAGAAATGCCTCAATTGGCTATTTGTGCTGCAGGTTCACTCCCTGATATTTTGATCTCTGATGTCTCATTTCCGGTTGGGAAGGTTCAATTTTTGACTTTGCGTCCAATGAATTTTGAAGAGTTTTTAATTAACTACAACAATCCGTTATTGTACGGGCTTTTCTCGAAGGATTTACCAGACTCAAGATTTCGGAAGTCGTGCATCAAAAGTTATTACAGGTTTTAAAAGAATACTACGTAACCGGTGGCATGCCTGAGATGGTGCACACTTTTTTGCAGGCAAAAGAACATACGCCAGCTATTTTTCAGGAAATACGCAAAAAGCAAAACGATTTATTGAACACTTTAAAGGCAGATTTTAGCAAGCTTTCTGGCAAGGTTAATGCTTTGCATATCGCTTCTGTTTACGAAAACATTCCCTTACAGCTTTCACAATACGCCGATGCCTCCGTAAAACGTTTTAAATTTAAAAATGTCATAAAGGGGAAAAAAGGCTACAATGAACTTTACGGCCCGATTTCCTGGCTGGAAAACGCACAACTAATTATTAAAGTCTTCATTGCCCATCGCGCCGAATTGCCTTTACGCAGCTTTTGTAAAGAAAGCATGTTTAAGATATTGGTTTGTTAGGCGCCATGTTAGAAATTCCACCTGCTGCCATATTGTTAAGTAACTATGGAACAACCAAAGGTTTTTTTGTTGAAAATTACACAGCCATGGAATTAATTGCTGCAACGGATTCTCAATTATTTGCCTGGAATGAAAGAAATTCAGAGATCGAATTTTTACTTATTAAAGAAGGGAAAATTGTACCGGTTGAGGTAAAATCAGGACGGTGAACCAAAACCAAGAGTCTTCAACAATTTATTCTTAAATACAATCCCGAATACGCTATTGTCCTTTCCGAGAGAACTATTTTTGAAAAAGATCGTGTAAAGAAAAACATCCCGCTCTATTTTGCAGGGAAGCTTCTGGAAATGAATGTAGCTTAAAAGCATTCTTATTTAATTAACAACGACCACACCTCGTAACGCTGGTTGTAGCGTAAAATAAAAACTTCGTTATTTGTCGTTAACACTTTAAAATAGTTGTAATTCGGTCGGCCGGCCACCGGCGCCCCCTCGTACCAGCAATCAATAATCTGTGCCACCTCATGGGTTTTGCCCTGATATTCAAAACGCAACGGGCGTTCCGCTTTTCTCCCGCCATCGTAGGTTTCCACTGTAACAATGGCAAAAATCATCTTTTTTTCTTTCATATAGCCAAATTAGTTCCAGAACATCAGGAATGCAACCGTTCTTTAAAATTGTCACAGCCTGTGTCAAAGGTAAAGAATAAGGTGTGTCATCCTTTCAGTTACATTTTGCCAGAGGGAAAGAGCGCCTGGCAATCCAGAAATTGGAATAATTTTAATATTTTCAACATGTTGTAGCTAATTCAAGATTTTGGCACGCTGTTTGTAATTCTGTTTTCCTGAAAACGTAAAACCAAAACCAAAATGAAAGGAGGTGAGAGCCATGTTAGTCAAATGGGAACCCATGATGGGCTTAAGTCGTGTGAGCGATGTATTTGATCGTATGTTAGACGACTTCTTTAGCATGGACACTCGCCTTGCAGAACCGGTTTCCAGCTTAATTCCTTTAATGAATATTGAAGAATTAAAAGATGCTTATCGCATTACCCTAGAAGTGCCAGGAATGGAAAAGGACGACATCGACATTTCCATTAAAGACGATGTGCTGACCATCAGCGGAGAGAAGAAAGAAGATGTGAAACAGGAAGGTACTCTGTTCCGTCGTGAACGCTGGTTCGGAAAATTCACGCGCAGCGTAACCTTGCCCAATGATGTGGATGTGGACAGGATCGAAGCCGAATACAAGAATGGAGTACTGACCCTGCATCTGCCAAAATCTGAAACGGCCAAAGGTAAAAAGATCGAAGTTAAAACCAAATAAGCCTTAACCTGCCCTTACATTGCCCCTCCCGGAAGACAGGCTCTTTCGGGAGGTTTTTGTTTTACCCACACCACCTCCCCGACAATTTCCCTGCAGCAAGGAACCACAAGCGGCGCTATTCAGGCAGTGAGCTGGAAGTGCTCCATTACAAAGTCGATCAGTCGTTTATCAAATGGTTTAAACAAGGGCAAAGAAATGTTAAGGGGTTGTTGGGAGACAACGGCCAGTACGCGATTGAAGTGCTGCCAGTTTTGTCCATCGGGATCAATGACGATTTTGGGCGCCTCGGCCGCAGCAAACGATTCAATGATCAGCAGATCAACATCCTTAAAAATCCTGCCTAACCATTGAAAGGCCGTCTGTTCTTCGACCTGCGGGTAAAAGACGGCCAGCCCATTGGCGCTCCAGAATGCGGTTGGATTGGCTCCGGCTGACTGCAGCCGAAAAGAATCGCTACCCGGACGATCGATCGCATGGGTATGCCCGCTGTGCTTGAGTGCACCAACCTTAAATCCTTTTTGCCTGAGCGCCGAAATCAGCCACTCCGCGTGCCTGGTCTTTCCCCCATTTTTAGGCCCCACGATCTGCAAAATGTTCAGATCAAAAAATTCCATGAAACTCAGCCCCCTTTGCCGGTGATTGCTTCCAGATTTTGTAGATCTTGCGGAAAATTAATATTGGAAAAGGCGAGATGGTGTTCGGCACCAAAATGGATTTCCTTTGCCCGCAAAGCCTTTAAAACCACATTAATTTTTAACTGTTCCTTCCTGATAAAGTCTTCAATGATTGGGGCCTGGGAACGGTGCCACAGGCTGACCATCGATTCAATACCGTGCGTACTAACCGCCACACAGGGTCGCTGATTTTCTTTATGGCGCCATAAGGTTTGGTAAATTTCCGGCTTCAACAACGGGGAGTCGACCGGAAGGACAAACAGCCAGTCGCTCTGCATCTTTTCCAGAGCCGTTAAAATTCCACCAAGCGGGCCTTTTCCGGCCACGATGTCTGCAAAAACCGGGCATCCGTATGGACCGGACAACGCCTGGTTTCCTGAAATAATCAGAACAGAATCGCTCAATGTACCGGCCAGTTCAAGGCTCCACTCGATGAGCGGCTTGCCCAGAAATTCGGCTTTGTATTTGGGACTGCCAAATCGCCGGCTTTTTCCGCCGGCAATGACGGCCGCCGTTACATTTTCGATCTTCATCGCTTCCCTGTTTTAACTGCTGAACTGGCAATTTAAAATAATCGCCCATTCTGAACAATTTTTTGTGCACTCCGTTTTTTAAACTGTAAATTTAGTTAAAACGGTTTCCATTTCACCAATGAGGGAAGAGGTAATGGCCTTTAAGGCGTTTGTGGGGTGTTGCGGCTATCCCTGCTCCAAACAAAAATACTATGCCCATTTTAAACTGATCGAGCTACAGATCACCTTTTACAGTTTACCTAAAACCGAAACCGCTTTTAAATGGAAAGAAGAAGCGCCTGACGATTTTATCTTTACCATGAAAGCCTGGCAGGGCATTACGCATCCCGGGCACATGCCCACCTATCGCCGTTCCAGAATGAAGGAGTTTGATCGCACAAAATTAGGACTCTTTCAAAATACCGACGAAGTGTTCAAAGCCTGGCAAAAGACGCGAGAAATTGCTGAAATTATTGCGGCCCGAATCATCGTTTTTCAGTGCCCGCCGCTTTTTAAACAAAGCGAGGAATCCATTCGCAATTTGACGCATTTTTTCTCGACTATCGACCGCGAGCCCTTTCTTTGCGCCCTGGAACTCAGAGCGCCATGGGAAGCCAATGTGGTACAAACGCTGTGTCGCAACCTGAATCTCATCCACTGCGTCGATCCTTTTAAAGAACAGAGTACCACCGGTACACGCTACTATTTCCGCTTGCACGGTAAACCGCCAGGCAAAAAAATGTACCGTTACAAGTACACTGATCAGGACCTGCACTGGCTAAAAACCTGTGTCCGAAATCTGTCCGACGCGCAGGAGGTGTTTTTTCTGTTCAATAACCAGAGCAGTTTTGAAGACGCCCTTCGTTTTAAACAACAACTGCAAGAAAGTTCAGACCAGGAGCGCAACCCTACCCTCATTTTGTAAAACCGGCTTTTTTTTTAGAATACATTCCTCAAAAGATGTAATGCATTAGGGTGCGAATATTTTTGTGCTGTGTGAGGAAGTAAAAAAAAGGTTGAGTTGTTGAATTGTTTAATTGTTGAATGGCCTGTCCGTCTGGACAGCCGTCCAGACGGGCCTGTCCGGCTGGCCAGACGGGCCTGTCAGGCTGGTGCTGCCAGACTGGCCTGTCCCCGAAGATCGGGATTTCCGCTTCGCTTCAACCGGCTGTGCATTGCCAGACTGGCGGGCCTGTCTCCGAAAATCGGGGAGAGGGGGAATTCAGACTACCATTGGAGATATCGAGCTGAAGCTCGAGTTACGTTTGCTTAGGAATTGTTTGCCAGTGAAAGGGATTCCGACCCCGCTGAAGCGGGGTCGGAATGACACTCGGTACGGTCCTTCGCCTTTCAGGGCACTACTTGCCCTTTCACAAAATAATTCGTATTTCGTAATTTTTAATTAAAAGTGCTTTTTTGTGCCCTTTGCGGTTTTTTTAAAAGTTGCGGCTTTGCTGCCTTAGTTTTACAGAATTATTGTCCTGGTAGATTTAAGCCTTTGTAATTCCCTGGCCAGTAAGAATTTTTTGGGCGGTATTTGCAAAAAATGGAACACTGTTTTAAATTGCAGCCTACTATTGTGTTGAAAAAGAAAGTCGAGGGAAAAAACTTGAAGCAGCGAATCTTAGTCACCAGCGCCTTACCCTATGCTAACGGGCCCATTCATTTAGGGCATCTGGCCGGGGCCTATTTACCGGCCGATATTTTTGTCCGCTTCCACCGGTTGAAAGGATCGGATGTCATTTACATTTGCGGTTCCGATGAACACGGCGTGCCCATCATGTTGCGCGCCCGCGCCGAAGGGGTTTCCCCCCAGGATATTGTCGATCGTTATCACGCATTGAATAAAAAGAGCTTTGAACAATTTGGCATGAGCTTTGATTACTATGGCCGGACTTCCTCGCCGGTTCACCATCAGACCAGTCAGGATTTTTTCCGCGTTCTGGCCGAAAAAGATGTTTTTGTGCTTAAAACCGAAAAACAACTGTACGATCCCGAAGCCAAAATGTTTTTGGCTGATCGTTTTGTCATTGGTACCTGTCCCTCCTGCGGTTTTGAAAATGCCTATGGCGACCAATGTGAAAAGTGTGGAAAATCGCTTAGTCCTGCGGAATTAATCAATCCCCGCTCGGCCATTACCAACGCCAAACCGGTGCTCAAGGAAACTACGCACTGGTACCTGCCACTGGCCCGCTTTCAAAAATCATTGGAGGAATGGATTGCCACCCATCCGGAATGGAAAGCCAATGTGCTGGGCCAGATCAAAAGCTGGTTTACAGAAGGGCTCACCGACCGGGCCGTTACACGCGATTTACCCTGGGGCGTGCCCGTCCCGCCTGATGTAGCCCAAAAATACGGCGTAGATTCCACCGGTAAAGTACTCTACGTCTGGTTCGATGCGCCCATCGGGTACATTTCCGCCACAAAAGAGTGGGCCAAAAACAAGGGCCAACCAGAGCTGTGGAAGGAATACTGGCAAAACGAGGAAACGCGTCTGGTGCATTTTATTGGCAAAGACAACATCGTCTTTCACTGTCTGATCTTCCCCGCCATGCTCATGGCCCACGGCGAATATGTCCTGCCGGACAATGTTCCGGCTAATGAATTTTTAAATCTGGAAGGAAACAAACTTTCCACCAGCCGCAATTACGCCGTTTGGCTGGACGACTATTTGCAAAAATTTGAACCCGATTCTCTACGCTACGTGCTGGCCAGTATTTTGCCGGAAAACCGCGATGCCGATTTTTCCTGGAAAGACTTTCAGGCCCGCCACAACAACGAACTGGCCGACATTTACGGCAATTTTGTGAATCGTACTCTGAGCTTTGCCCACCGCTATTTTGAGGGCAAAGTACCCGCCCGCGGCCCGCTATCAAATCTGGACCAGGAATTGCTAAAGCGTTTGCAACAGGCACCAGACAAACTGGGCCAATTGTTAGACACTTTTCAATTTAAAGCCTACGTGCGGGAATTCATGGACCTGGCCCGTTTTGCCAACAAATATTTCAATGACAAAGAACCCTGGAAAACGCGTAAAAGCAATCCAACGGATTGCGCCACAACTATTCACCTATGCTTGCAAACCGTGGCCGCTCTTTCGGTGCTTAGCGAACCCTTGTTGCCCTTTACGGCGCGCAAAATCTGGAACATCCTGAATATCGGAGAAGAGCACACCTGGGACGAATTCGTAGAACACCATCTGCCGGAAGGCCACGTTTTAAACAAACCGCAAATTCTGTTCAAAAAGATTGAACACAGCGAGATTGAGGCCGAAATCCAAAAGCTACAGGCTGCTCTGGAAAACACGGCTCAACCCCTTCCCGAACAGAAAATCGATTACGAAACCTTTCAAAAAGTCAAGTTAAAACTGGGCGTCGTTTTAGAGGCCAAACCCATACCAAAATCAAAAAAATTATTAAAGCTTAAAGTGGACCTGGGAAATGAACAGCGGCAGATTATTGCCGGCATTGCCGAACACTACCAGGCGCAGGATTTGATTGGCAAAAGGATTGTGGTGGTCGCTAATTTAAAACCGGCTAAACTGTTTGGTCAGGAATCGAATGGCATGTTGCTGGCAGCATCGGCTGATGGTAAATTATCTCTGCTCACGGTTATGGATGAAAGCTTACCCGCGGGCAGCGAAATTCGATAGGCCCATATTACAGGAAAGGATAGAACATGGAACTGTTTGTCGACACGCATGCCCATCTGGATTTTGATCTGTTTGACGAAGACCGGGAGTCGGTGATTCAAAGAGCTATTGAAAACGGCGTGGCTGGCATTATTACCATCGGCGTTGATCTGGAGTCCTCCAAACGGGCCGTTGATCTGGCTGAAAAATACGCCATCGTCTTTGCCGCCGTGGGCATCCATCCCACAGAATGCGCCGATGTGCCCGACCGTGATTTTGATGTCATTGAAGACCTGGCCCATCACGAAAAAGTGGTGGCCATTGGCGAAATAGGACTCGATTACTACCACATGCGGGCGCCAAAAGAGGTTCAGAAAAACGTCTTCCTCTATCAAACATCGATCGCCCAAAAATTGGGCTTACCCATAATCGTCCACAATCGTGAAGCTCAGGCCGACCTAGTGGAGTTTATTGCTGAAAAATCACTGGAATTAACCGAAGGGGTCCTCCATTCCTTCTCAGGGGATGAAGTTTATTTAGATCACATTCTTAAAACCTCTTTCTTTATCTCTTTCACCGGCAACATCACTTTTAAAAACTCAACCGCCGAACCCCTGGTGCAAAGAGTGCCGGTGGAACGCCTTTTACTGGAAACGGACAGTCCCTTTTTAACGCCGGTTCCTTTACGGGGTAAAAGAAATGAACCGGCTTTTATTGTACACACAGCCAAAAAAATTGCTGAAATTAAAGGTCTTGCCCTGGAAGAGCTGGGTCGGATTACAACCGAAAACGCCAAACACCTTTTTAAAAAACTGAACATTTGAGCACTGGCCAAGCAGACCAATTTATGCGCCCCTTAAAACGATTTTCTCAAAACTTTTTGACCAATCCCTATTTTCAGCAAAAAATTGTAGAAGCCCTGCACATGGAAGCCCAGGACATTGTTTTGGAAATTGGCCCGGGCCAGGGCGCCCTGACCCAACACCTGATCAGGCAGCCCTACAAAAGGCTGCTGATTGTAGAGCTCGATCCTCGCATGGTCAACCTGTTGAAGGAGAAATGGAGCCAGCAACTCGAGATTATTGAAGCCGATATTTTGGCGGTTGATTTGTGCACCCTGGGCCAGGGACAACGCCTCAAAATCATCGGCAATGTGCCCTATCACATCACCAGTCCCATTCTTTTTCATTTACTGGATCACTATCATTGCCTGAAGCGTGCCGTACTGATGACCCAGAAAGAAGTGGCCAGGAGAATTTGCGCCCAACCGGGTAGCAAGGACTACGGCATTTTGTCCATTATGACTCAGCTTTTTGCCGAGACGAAATTTTTGTTCGAAATCGGCCGCGGGAATTTTTTCCCGGTCCCCAAAGTGGATTCAGCGGTCTTTACCCTCTCCTTTCGCCAGCAGATCGACCATCTGCAGGACGTGGGCCTGTTCCGTAAAATTGTGCGTTCCGCTTTTAACTACAGACGCAAAACTTTAAAAAACAGTTTAAGTAGAATTTTTGAAAAAAAAGTATTAAATTGTCTAGATCAATCGTTCTTAAAAATGCGACCCGAACAACTGAGTGTAGAAGCATTTAAACAAATCACAAATCAAATAAGCAAGGCCTTAAGCCATGAAACACATTGACGTGGATGACATCCTGGAAGATATTGAAGTCTTAATCGAAAAAAGAAGCACCGGAGCTCTGCAAAATATTCTGATTGATCTCCATCCGGCCGACATTGCCGGGATTTTATCACATTTGAAAAAAGATGAACGCGCCTACCTGTTTTCCATTTTACCTGCAGATATCGCCAGTGATGTCATGTCTGAACTCGATCCTCCGCTCATGGAAGAGCTCACCGAACAATTAGGCGTGGAGAAAATTTCAACCATTGTAGATGAAATGGATTCCGACGATGCAGCCGATTTTGTCTCTTCTCTGCCGGAAGAAGTGGTGCCGGAAATTTTAGAACGCATTCCGGAAGAGGATTCCAATGAAATTAAAGAGCTGCTACACTACGAAGAGGACACGGCCGGCGGCATCATGGCCCTGGAATACGTGGCTTTGCCTATGGAGGCCACTGTAACCCAGGCCATTCAGGAAATCCGCAGACTCAAAGCCCAGGGGAAAATCGAAGATGTCTATTCCATTTACGTGGTCGATGCCCTAAACCATCTGGTCGGCGTTGTGGCGTTGAGCGATCTGGTTCTGGCTGAAGATCACACCACCTTAAAAGAGATCATGAAAACAGATTTACCGCAGATTACGCCGGATATGGATCAGGAAGAAGTGGCCAATATCTTTCGCAAATACGACCTGGTCAGTATGCCTGTTGTCGATCAGCAGGGCCATCTGATCGGACGGATTACCATTGATGATGTTGTGGATGTTCTGGAAGAAGAGGGCTCTGAAGACATGGCCTATATTGCGGGCGCCCCGGACGAAGAGATTACAGAAGATTCCATCTTTAAGCTGGCCAAAGATCGCCTGCCCTGGCTATTGGTCGCTTTCTGTGGTGAATTGCTGGCCGCTTTTATCCTCAATCAGTTTGATGTAACCCTGAAACAGAAGTTGATGGTCGCTTTTTTCATTCCCATTATCATGGCCATGGGCGGTTCCACGGCGCAACAGGCTAGCGTCATCGTTATTCGTGGTTTGGCCACTGGTGACTTAAGTTTAAGAGACACCGGACCACGCTTGCTCAAAGAGTTCAGAATTTCGTTTTTAAACAGCCTTTTTTTTGCCACGGTTTTGTTTACCATTGTGTACCTGTGGGACTCAGCCTTTTTTGCCAGCATCCTGGCCATCTCCATTTTTGTGGTGATCAATAACGCGGCCATCATCGGCGCCCTGGTGCCCCTGACCTTCAAACGGCTGAACATCGATCCCGCCCTGGCTGCCGCTCCTTTCATCTCCACGACCAATGACATTCTGGGCATTTTAATCTATTTATCTATTACCACCCTGGTATTGAGTTACGGCGGGTAAAATTGCGTTGAAGTGCACCCGCGCTTTTGTTATTCTTTCGTACACAAAATCTTAGAATTCTTCCTCCAAAACATCAATCCCGCTTAACGGGATGCCAAAATTTTTTTGCTGAAGATCCTAACCCCCCGCCCCCCTTCCCTTCTTTTAATCAAGGGAAGGGGGAGCAAATTGTGCAGCTTTGCTGAGTTTTACTTTAATTATGTTAAAATATTTTGCCATTTTCTATTTGCAATTATTGCGCACTTCGTGAATGCTTTGTTCGTCCCCGAAGATCGGG
>NZ_JBSMDE010000070.1:0-23243 GCF_056497305.1 Caldithrix sp.
ACCATAATGCTTTTCATGGCACCCTCCGCTTTAAACTTAACTAATTTTATCCAGTCAAAGTTTTATTACTCTGACTATTAAATTCCAATTTTAATGAATTGAACCCTTCGCTATGCGCGGATTAAAATTTAATGAGTGTTTTAACCTGATATTCTTTCAGCTTCTCAATCCCTTTCAAAAAGGTAAGCTCTACCAAAAAACGAATGCCTGCCACATGTCCACCGCATTGCTCAATGAGTCTGGCAGCAGCCATCGCCGTCCCTCCGGTTGCCAACAGATCGTCCAGCAATAAAACGCTCTGCCCCTGTTTTACAGCATCCTGATGAATTTCCAGGGCATCTGTACCATATTCCAGTTCATATTCTTCTTTAAACGTTTTGTAAGGCAACTTACCAGGTTTACGGATCGGTACAAACCCTTTATTCAATTTTAAGGCCAGCGCTGCTCCAAAAATAAAACCCCGCGATTCCACTGCAGCCACCAGGTCAAAAGCGCTGTCCTTCAGGCTTTCAACGAAAAGATCAATGGACAGGGAAAAGAGTTCCGCATCCTGAAGAACCGGAGTAATGTCTTTAAAAAGAATACCTTTCCTGGGAAAATCCGGTACATCCCGAATGGCTTCTTTAATACGTTCTACCGATTTTTGCATGGATTCCTTCCTTTATTTAAAAAGCGATTTCAAACGATTGATAGCGATCCGTAGGGAGCTCTAACTCTTCAATGTCCATGTCAACAACATGGGCAAAAGCCGGCCCACGATTGAGCTCCTGAATAAAGTGATTCAAAACTTCTTCTTCACCCTGGGCCACCACTTCCACATGACCCTCCGGTAAATTTCGCACAAAACCATTGATTCCCAATTCTCGGGCCGCTTGCCGGGCAAACCAGCGGTATCCAACTCCCTGAACCCGGCCCTTAACAATAATGCGTAACGATCGTTTCATGGCAACAATGCTAAAAGTTTTTCTATGGCTTCCTGAGCTGTTTGCGCTGTTGGCATTGCAGGCTCTAACTGCCATGTTTTAATACCAATTAGAGGTTTCCGCAACTGCAGAGCAAAGGCAATTTCTGAAAGTGTTCCGTATTTCCCGTTAATGGCTATCAAACCATCGGCTGCGCGTACTACTATAAGATTCCGGGCCAGCCCCAATCCCGTAGGAATAGCCACCTGAATGTAGGGGTTCGCTTCGGATCGCTCCTCCCCCATCAGAATGCCGACGGTAAGCCCGCCCTGCTCCGCACAGCCTCTGGCCGCAGCTTCCATGACCCCGCCTCGGCCGCCGCACACCAGGCCAAAGCCATGGCTGGCAATTAATCTTCCTACCTGATAGGCAATTTCACGGATTTCCGGCGTGCTGTCGCGGCCGCCGATCACGCCAATGAATCGCTGCATCATGGGTAAATACGCTGTAGTAATCGCGGAAACGGAATGGTTTCACGCACATGTTTGGTTCCGGTAATCCAGGCTACGGTGCGTTCAATGCCCAGTCCAAAGCCGGAATGGGGAACGGAACCGTATTTTCTTAAATCCAGGTACCACTCGAAGGCTTTTTCGTCCAGGTTGTGTTCACGAATTCGTTGCAAAAGCGTGTCGTAATCATCTTCGCGCTGCGAGCCGCCAATGATTTCACCGTAACCTTCCGGCGCTAACATGTCCATAGCCAGCGCAAATTGCGGTTCTTCCGGATCGCGCTTCATGTAAAAAGCCTTTACTTCAGCCGGATAGTGATGAATTATCACCGGCTTATCGAACTCCTCAGACAAGATCGTTTCATCTGCCCCGCCGAAATCATCGCCGTAAGGGAAATCAACCCCATGTTTTTTAAGTATTTCTACAGCCTCGTTATAATGAATTTTAGGAAAAGGCGGAACGGTATTTTCCAGAATACGCGTATCGCGCTCAAGGGTTTTCAGTTCTTCGGCTCTATTTTTTAGAACGGATTGCACAATATGCGAAACAAATTCTTCGGCCAATTGCATGTCATCCTGTAAATCGAAATAGGCTACTTCCGGCTCGATCATCCAGAATTCGGTCAGATGGCGCCTGGTTTTAGACTTTTCAGCACGAAAAGTCGGTCCAAAACAGTAAACGCGCCCAAAAGCCATGCATGCAGCTTCGGCGTACAACTGCCCACTCTGGGTTAAGTAGGCCGGCGAACCAAAATAGTCTGTTTTAAAAAGCGTGGTCGTGCCCTCTGCCGCATTGGGCGTAAAAATGGGTGAATCAACCAGAATAAAATCACGATCATTAAAAAATTGCCGGGCTGCATTGATGATCTCATGGCGAATGCGTAAAATGGCATGCTGACGTCTGGAACGAATCCATAAATGGCGATGATCCATTAAAAAATCGATGCCATGTTCTTTTTTGGTAATGGGATAATCTTTGGCGATCTGAACAATTTGCAGATCTGTCACGTGCATTTCATAGCCCAACGGCGACCGTTTGTCGGCCACTAATTTACCCGTAACAATAATAGATGATTCCTGGGTAATCTGATCCGTTTTCTCAAAAACGTCTTCAGAAACTTCACTTTTAACCACCACACATTGAATGATTGCCGAACCATCCCGAACTAGCAAAAACCGCACTTTACCACTGGAACGTTTATTGTAAAGCCAGCCCTTAATGGTTACTTCCTGATTTTCGTACTGCGCCGATTCATTAATGCGAATAACAGGTGCCATAAAATCGTTTCCTTCCTTTATTTGCTGAACTGCTGCAATTTGATTTTAGAACTACAAATATAAGCAAGCCTCTAAATTTAAGCAAGGTTGAAACTCAGTTCAGCGAAAAAAAACAGTAAGGAGGGAATGGCAAAAAAAGATTAAACAATAACCAGTGAAAGAACGTTTTAGATCACAAAAATCTACATCTTGCAGAACACGTTTCTGGCTTTATCAAAGGGCAAAAAATCTGCTCTTCCTCTATTTTTTTGCCTGGAGTGTGAGCTACTTTCAAAAGGGACGCAAAGGGAAATGGGCTACTAAAGACTTTACGCCAGTATTTTTCTGGCTTTGAACAATCGTAAAGTATCAAAAAACCAGCGCTCTTCCTCAAACAACTCAAAGCCCCATTGTTGCAACTGCTCTTTCCAGTTGATGGTAATGTATTCAAAGGCCAGAGGACATTCAATGATTTTAAAACCGATTCTAAACCAGAATGGCTTTTCCTCAAGGTCAAATTCATTAAAATCAAGCACAACAAGTTGACCATCATCTTTTAACGCCCGTCTGGCATTATCAATGATCTTTTTTCGGTTTTCCTGAGTAAAACCATGTAAGACAAAAGAGGTGAAAACTTTGTCAAACTCATTTTTAAAGGGCAAAGGCTCCAGAATGCTCTGGCGGTGCAAAGTAACATTAGGTAATTTCCCGCAATTTTTTTCGAACTGGGCAGCCATTTCCTGACCAATATCCACTCCGACAATGCGTCCGTTTTCCCCCAGGTATTGGGCCATCAGACAATCATTTTTGCCTGTGCCACAACCCAGGTCCAGGATGGCGTCATCGGGCTGAATATTCATTTTAGCGATGGCCTCTTTCAAAAAGCGTTCATATTTGCCAAAGCTTCCCCAATTTAAGAGTTGATCGTAAAAGCGTGCCGTAAGCCCCTTTACTTCTACTTTAGAAACCGATTGATCCAGCATTTTAGAGTCTCCCGTTACAGGTTGTGAATTTCATGCTTTCAGGATCAAAACATTTAAAATCTTCATAATCTCCAGAAAGTAATCGGCCAAGGGCTTCATCAATACTATTGATCCTGGTAATTAAAGGTTTTTTACTTTTTTGAACCAATTTGGGGATTGAATGCATGCCCATACTGCGGGCTAAAAACACATCACAATCGTTTAACAATTGTATGATGTTTTTAGCCTGCCCGTGCTCATGGTTGGCTGTTTCATTCTGGACAAAGGGATTCTCCCGTATTTCCTGGGATTGGATTTGTCCATTTTCTATTTTAAAAATTTTGTAATAGCGACTTTCACCAAAATGTCCGCTACGAATGGTATTCAGATCATCCGTACCCACAGCAATCTTCATTACATTCTCCTTCTTAAAATTTGTTTTAACCTTTTGATGAACTTTCAATGGTTTCGATACAAAATCCTTAATTCAGTCTGTAAAAGAATCCTCTTGTTTGTTGCACCACTCTGATTTTGCCCTTTTGCTCCAGAATATCCAGATATTTATTGATTTCGTTGATGTGCAGGCCAAGTATCTTTTGCAAATCGTCCAGTGTGCAGGGACGTCGGGCTATGGTTTCCATAATAGCCGATTCAATATCCTGACGAAAGGCTGCTGATTTTTCCCGTTGCGCCGCCCGACTGATAATTTCGACCTGTGGTAACTGCCAGTAATCCAGAATGCTTTTTAATTCGGTTTGGGTAGCTGCGCGGATTGAGGACACAGGCCCGGGGCGATCGAGTGTATTCAATTGAACACGATCGGGCTTAATGGCCAGAATCGCTTCCTTTAAAGCTATCAAATCAGAAGGCCTGTCATTAATGCCCGGCACAATGAAAATTTCCAGATACATTTTTCCAGAAAACTCCTTGCGGAACTGAATCATTCCATCAATAATGCCTGGCAACTTTAAAGCCGGATGAGGCTTATTGATGCGCTTAAATGTCTTTTCGCGGGCCGCATCCAGCGAAGGGATGACCACGTCGGCAGCACACAATGCCCTTCTGACCTCTGCATCGAACAATAACGTACCATTGGTTAAAACAGCGGTTTGATAATGGCCTTTTTGTTCTTTGAGAAAGTTTAAAATTTCTCCGATTTTACTGTGCAGAGTTGGCTCACCCGAACCGGAAAAAGTGACAAATTCTGGTTGCGGGGAGTGCGCAAAATAGTGTTCTAATTCTGCAATTACGCCATCAACCGGAACCCACTCTTTTCTTTCCAGCGTTAAGTTTGTTGTCCTGCCACATTCGCAATAGATGCAATTGAGTGTGCAGGTTTTAAGGGGGATCAAATCAATCCCCAACGAACTACCAAGGCGTCTGGAAGGAACTGGTCCAAACAGATATTTGTACATTTTATGATTTTACCTCTATTTAAAACCGTTCAATAATCAGCCCTTCTAAAACAGAGCTGATGATCATGTAAAAGACCAAAACCACAAAGAATTTCAGTCCAAAATAATAGATTAACAGAGGAATGAAGGGTATTTTAATAGCTCGACAGTAAATAAAAGTTGCCATTAACCCTTCTCGCATGCCCTGCTCTTTTAATTCTTTTAATAGTGGATACCAGGCGTAAATGGAACCATGGCTAATAATTCCAAATGCAATGGCAATGAGCCAGCCCTTAGCGCCAGACTCTTTGCCCATCCACTTTTTTATTTGCCCGGGCTTTAAATAAAAATCGATGAGAGCCATGATTATCATGACAAACAAAAGAACGGGAATAATCTCTAATAACAGTCCGGCGCTGATGCGGAGGGCGCCGGAGACCTTTTGCGGGACAAACAGAGCCAGCAAAAGGTAGGCGATCACGACGATCAATAGAAAATAGAGGCCTCCCTTTCCCCTGGGAGTTGGATTTTCGGTTTGCGCCATCGTATTATCCCCATACCCCAAAGGTTAAACCCGTGGCCAGCGCTACAAAAAAGCTTAGCAAAAAACTGAGCAGGTTTCGTTTTAGGGCAAATCGTTTGCCCAAAACAGCCGCTTCAACAGGAAACTGAACCAAACCAACGGTTACCCAGGTCACCAGAAAAGCTGTAACCGCGTAAAGGCTTACCCCTTCTTTTAAGAGTTCACCGCCAATAATGTAACTGTTCAGGGCATTACCGGAAAATACACTGCCCATTATCGCTCCGATCACCGTGTCTGTGATCCATTGTCCACTGAACACGTTTTGAATGAAGTGCGCAGGCAACAATGCGCGGTACAAACCAAACAGTAGCAAAACGCCCGTTATGATGGGTAATGCCTGACTGACATTACGGGCTGCTTTGATCATTGAATTTTTCCATGACCGCGGTTTATTTTGCATTGGCGTCATCACTCCTCTCAAAATCAGCGGCTTTTAAAATGGCGTTCAGGTGTTTTAAGGCAGTACTCGCTTTTTCGGGAATAAAAATTTTGGTAATTTCAGAAGTAAAATTGCTCTGCTGCGGATTGATTTCAATGATGGTAGCGCCCCGTGCGTGGGCCATCTTAGGAATCAATGAGGCAGGCATGATTTCCCCGGTTGTGCCAATGATCAACAGGACATCGGCTTTTTCGGCCTCTGCAAAGGCCAGTGTGTTGGCTGGCTCCGGAATAGGTTCGCCAAAGAACACAAAATCCGGCCGCAGATGCCCGCCACAGTACGAACAGATTGGAGGCAGTTTATTGAGATTAATCTTCCCTGCCTCCTGGCGCTCATGACATTGATCGCAGATGACGTAACGCGAAGTTCCGTGAAATTCGATTACATTCTGGCTGCCTGCGATTTGATGCAAATGATCGATATTCTGCGTGATCAGGGTTCTAACCAATCCTCTCTTTTCCCAATCGGCCAGAATCTGGTGCGCGGGATTGGGTTGGGCCTGGCCAAAATAATCATAAAATATCTCTTTGATGAGCTGCCAGGACTGCAAGGGATTCTGTCGAAAGTAACCAATTTCCAGCATCATCGGATCATAGCGGCTCCACAGGCCCTGAGGCCCTCTGAACGGCGGGATGCCGCTTTCCACTGAAATGCCGGCTCCGGTAAAGACAATCAGGTTCCGAGCCTGAGCGATGATCCTGGCGGCTTCGCGGTAGGGTTGCTCCAAAGTTAGAACTCCTTGTAAAGCCGTGCAAACGAATGGCCCGGGGCCTGAACATCAATGTCCAGAAAATAACCAAAAGGGGTCTGGGCCGTTTCGTAGCCGGCCCCTTTCAGGCGTTCCTCGGCATTGTTAAAAATCGCTTGCGTCAATTCTGGATCACCTTTTTTTTCAGAAAGATGGGCAAAAGAATGCAACACAATCCGATTCGTGTCATTTTTTCGGGCGGCCCATTTTAAGTTTTTGACCAGTTTAGTCTGTACGTTGGAAAGATTCGCCTCATCTTCCGGCTCAACATGAATGAAACCCACAAGGGCATTTTCGAACTGTTTTTCTTCTCTGCGCTCCTCCACCTGATCGAGTCCTTTAACACTGGTTTTGAAGGCAAATTTGGTACAATAAAGCATGAGTAAACGCATGGGCATCCTCCGGTTATTAAATGTTTGCTGCCACTAAAAATCCTTCGCGGATGGCATCCTGTGCCTTACCTACCTGATGGGCATCCCCGATAACATGAACGGGCATTTTATCTTTTAACGCTTTTTCCATGGGATTGAAAGGCTCCATACCCGTGGCCAGCACAATCTTATCGACATGATCGATGACCATCCTCTGTTTTCCGGAAATTTTAACCTGTTGACCGTCAATCTCTTCCACGCGGGTTTCTGTGTACACAGGAACCTGATGATCTTTTAATTTTTTTAAGGTCATGGCCTTTTCGATCATCTCCATGCCGCGGGCAATTTCATCCAACATTTCAATGATGATGACTTCATTGTCATGGTCCACCAGTTTACTGGCAATTTCAATACCGATCAATCCGCCTCCAATTACCACCACCTTTTTGTTCTCCGGCAGGTTTTCATCCTTGAGGAATTCGGCCCAGTAATAGTCTTTCAATCCTTTAATGGGCGGAACTTTCGGTTTTGCTCCTGTGGCCAGAATAACGGCATCATAACTATCCTGGATGATGTCCTGTGGTGTAGCCTCTTTTAAAATAAGATGGACATTCTGCTGGCGAATTTGATCGATAAAATAATCGACAATACTTTTTAAGGACTCCTTTTTAGGCGGTAGCCAGGCCAGATTAAATTGTCCGCCGAGTTGTTCTTTTTCAAACAGATCAACCTGATGACCGCGCTGGACCAGGGTAATGGCTGCCTGCATTCCAGCCAGGCCGCCGCCCACAACGGCTATTCTTTTAGATGTTGTCGCCTTTTCAAGCGGCGGTAATTCTTCACCTACCAGAGGATTGACCACGCAATGCAATCCACGTCCCCCTTTTACGCCGCCCAGGCAGCCTTCGGAACAGGCCAGGCAGGGACGCATACCTCCTTTGACCTCGCCCAAATACTTGCCAATAAAAAGCGGATCGGCCACCAGTGCGCGTCCCACGGCAAAATAATCGGCATTATATTCAGAACGCAAACGATCAATGTCATTAAAGCGATTAATTCTGCCCACAAAAATGACCGGAATTGTCACTTCCCGTTTGATCAGCCGGGCCAGGTCCCATGTTTTGCCTTTAGGTACAAACATATGCTGGAAAAACCAGGGCGGTGTGGAGCACACGGTGCCCGCGGAAACATGCACGGCCGCTACGCCGTTCTTTTCCAGAATTTGAGATAAAGCAATCATTTCCTGAACCTTGATGCCTGCGGGAATCATCTCATCGCCGCTTAAACGAACGATAATCGGCAGATCACAGGCCTTTTGTACGGCTTCAAGAACTTGCAACGGAAAACGAATGCGATTTTCGAAAGGCCCGCCATATTCATCATTACGATCGTTTACAGCCGGAGAAATGAACTGAGCCAGCAAGTAACCATGCCCCATCTGCAGTTCGATGTAATCGAAGTCTGCCTCCTGGGCGCGACGGGCGGCCAGGGAAAAAAGGTCTAAAACACGATCCATATCCGCCTGATCCATTCTTTGAGGAACGGCTCCACCGTTTTCGCAGGGCTTATCGGTTGATGAGACAAAGTAATTTCCGGGAATTTTAGGATTGGCCATGCGCCCGGGATGGTTCAGGTGGGCAATGACTTTTGCGCCATGGGCATGGATGCCTTTTGTAAGACGTTTCAAACCCTGTAGCTTGTCATCGTGGTCAATACCAATTTGTGTGGGGATTTCGCGCAATCCCCTGTCCAGATACAACGGTTCAATGGTTATGGCGCCCAAATACGCACTACGCTCTTCATAAAAACGAATATGTTTTTCGTTGATCTTACCCGATGCATCGGCATAACCTAATTTTAAAGGGACCAGAATAAAAGGATTCCTGAGTTCCATGCCTACTCCTTTAGCCTTTTCTCGTTTTAAATTTCGTAAACTTTTCCTACTCCGCCTTCCACCACCTTGTCTGGAAAACGATCTTTAATTTCTTTTAGATGCTGTGTACAATGAGTGGGACAAATAAATTGCAAATCAGCAAATAGTTCAAATTGATTAAAACCATGTAAGCCTCCTAAAATACCGTAAAGCGGACCAAAAGTCTGAGCCCTGTGCAGTATGGTACGCATAGCCGGATGAGAACATCCGACAAAAATCATCATCCCGTTTTGGGTAGGAATGATCAGCGCCTGCTCGATGCCTTCCAATTCGCCGGTGGTAAAAATATCTTTTTCCAGGTATTGAGGCTGATCATTGATGTGAACCACTTTTTGCGCTTTTCGCAGGCCACGCAATGTTTCCGGTACATAAACGGTAACCCGACTCCAGGCATTCAAAAAAGCCGAAAGCCCGCCAATGTGATCGAAATGGTTATGCGAAATAAACACTACATCAATACTTTTCGGATCGATGTTCAGAACTCGTAAATTGTGCATTAGAATGTGACCATCGGCGCCGGTATCAAATAAGATGGTTTTCTCTTTGGTTTCAATAACACAGGCAAAACCCCAGTCGGCCATTACGTCCTCTCTGGTCCTCGTATTGTCGAAAACGATGGTTACCTTCATCCCCCCATCTCCCCTTTTAACTTTTTACTTTTTACTTTTACTTTCAGCTTTCATCTTTAATCTTTTTTCTTTTTTCATTACAAGAGAACCCACTCCCAACCCCTCCCAGAAGGGGAGCTCTGGATTTTCCCCTCCTCCGGAGGGGACTAAGGCCATAGCCGTCATGCTAAGTATTTAAAACCTTGAATAATAACGAATTAAACTTGGTAAATTTAGCTTTTTTTTGTATATTAAGGTAGAACCACACAAAAATTAAAAACAAAATATTTATTAAAAAAAGTAGGCCCTCCTGGTGAGGGCTTTTATGATTCTCATAATACCTCCTCTTTTTTTTAAAAGGCCGATGACACGAGGAAATCGGCCTGGAATTCTGTTAATTTTCCTGAGTGAAATATAACAAATAAAGCAATAAATATCAATAGGATAGCTATTTTTTTTGAATGTTTTTTCAACGATGGTATTACGAGAGACTTTGCAAACATTTTCAAGAAAATTGGCCAAAATCATGAGCATTTAACAGAGAGTTTTATTTCCGAAGAGGAAATCGAACAATTAGCCAAAAAGACAAAATTTAGTCAACGATCTGGAAGTAAAATAACTGCAAAAAATTTTTTGGACATAATGGTATTTCATGCAAAGAACTTAAAAACAAAGAGTTTAAATGATATTGTAGTGGATTACATGATTAATCATAACATCAGTATTAGTAAACAAAGTATTGATGAACGCATAAATGATCAGGCTGTATGCTTTTTGAAAGAGGTAATAGGAAAAGCATTAAACAAAAGACTCGATGAAGATTATAAATATTCACAACATTTTAACCGTATTTTAATCAAAGATTCCACGTCATTTCAGATAAATGAAGAATTAAGCCGGTATTATCCTGGCAGTGGCGGCGGCGGTTCTTCTGCAGCGGTAAGATTTCAATTTGAATTTGATTACCTGAATGGCGGAATATTTGATTTATCACTCCATCCATTTAATGATCAAGATGCAACCAATTCAAAGAACACACTCAATGAAATAAAAGAAAAAGATTTAATCGTAAGAGACCTTGGCTATATGAACATACAAGTCTTAAAAGCCATACAGAAGAAAAAGGCCTATTATGTAAGCCGTTTAAACGTAGCAACCAAGGTGTATGAATTTAAAAATAATGAATATCAGGAGATTAAGTTTTCCGCATTGAAAAAAGAAATGGAAAAGAAAGGCTTAACCATTTTGGAAAAAGAGGTTTATGTTGGCAGTCAAAAACTCAAAGATCGTTTGCTTATTTATCTTTTACCAGAAGAAATTATAAAAAAAAGAATAAATAAACATAAAGCAGTCAACCAAAAGAAGCAGCGTGGTACAATTAAACAAGAAGTAAAGCTAAGAGCTCATTTTAATTTATTCTTAACCAATACAACTCCAGAACAAATACCCAAGGAAAAGATCTGGTCGCTTTACAGATTAAGATGGCAAATAGAATTAATTTTCAAAACCTGGAAATCTATTGTGGAGATTAACAAAATAAAGAAGGTTAAAAAAGCGTGCTTAGAACTTTATTTTTATTCCAAACTTCTGTTAATCGTTTTAGGCTGGCAAATCATTACTCAAGTATCTACAATGCTTTACAGATATGAAAAAAAGCATTGAGTATAATTAAAAGTTACAAGACCATAGTTAAAATGTTAGAAAAAGAAGGACTAGAATTGTTAATAAATGTAGATAGTTTAAAAAGGTTTAATTTAAAATTTTACAATATAAGTCGGAACTATCATATTCTTGAGAAACGAAAGCAAAACCCAACGTCATTTGAAATATTATTAACTTTAAACATAACCATACGGTAAGTAATATGAATAAGTTATTAATATTAATAAATTTGGAAGCTTAGCCTGACGGCTATGCCCTCCGCCCCCCTTCCCTTCTTTTAATAAAGGGAAGGGGGAGCAAATTGTGCAGCTTTGCTGAGTTTTCGCCTTACATGTCAATAAATTTTATATTTTTTTTGAAATCTTTGTGCTCGCTGCGGTTAATTTTGGTTGCGGCTGTGCTGCCTTAGATAGGAAAGTCAGAATTTTCAATAATGGGACGACCTCTTTGCTACGCGACCTTCCCCTATTACTTTCACCCCAAAATAGCTGAAAAGGAAATAGGGGGCATTGTAATTCCATTTAGTAACGAGCCAATGCGACTCAGGGACGCGGCGCTACGATTTTGGAGAAAATGGTGTTGCCAGTGACGGGACTTATTTTCTGCACAGCGGATTTTTCACAGGCGCGTTGCACCATTTCTTTTCCTCCTTTTCACTCCTTACTTGTCTCTTTACCATAGAGTTCTGAAAAATTAAACTGTGGCTGTCATTCTGAAGAGTCCTGAGAATCGGGAATACGAAGAATCCACTGTTTTTATTTAACTTATAAGATTCTTCGCTTCGCTCAGAATGACAATTAATGCAATTTTGCAGAAGTCTTATCTCTTTACCACACTGCTGCCTTCTACAGGAAGTTTTACTTCTTTACGCTCCCCATTTGCAATTCTTGTCGCCTCTCATTAAATTATTGCACAATATTGCAATAAAGCACGAGCAGGGAGGTCGCAATGGCTAAAAGAAGACATTTTCACTGGAATTTTTTCCCCGGGCATTTCTGGGGCTGGCGCTTTGGATTTGGCCCCATGATGGGCTTTCCTCAGCCGGGTTGGCGCAGGCGTCCGAGCAAAGAAGAAGAGCTGGAGTGGCTGGAAGAATATCTTGAAGAACTATCTGCCCTGAAGGAAGAACTGGAAGAAGAAATCACCGATATTCGGCAACGCATCGAAGAGTTAAAAGGAAAAGCGTAGCCTCTTGATTTTAATTAGACTATGTTTCCAGTCTTTCAAGTAATAATTTTAATCCCTGTTCGGCCGGAAGCGGAATAAAAATATCTGTAACCTGACTGGTGTAAATGGTTGGGTTAATATTGATCTCAATAATCGGTACACCACGTCTTTGTTTGGCAAACAGGGGAATTACGGATGCTGGCATCATTGTACCGGAAATTCCAATAATCAACATCATTTTTGCCCGATTGGCTTCTTTCATGCCCAATTTATATTCTGGATCAGGAAGAAGATCACCATAAAACAAAACATCCGGTTTTAAAACTGAACCACAGTCCGGGCAAGTTGGGGGGAGGTGAGTCAAATCAATTGTGTCAATAGAATATTTTTTCTGGCATTTTAAACAAACCACCTTTTGAACCATTCCGCAAATATTTTTGACATTCTGACTTCCGGCTTTTTGATGTAAGTCGTCCATATTCAAAGTAACAATTCCCCGAATCCATCGTTCCTCTTCCATTCTCTTCAAAAAAAGATGGGCTTCATTAGGTTGGGCATTAAGGTAAAGCGGGTAGAAAAATTTCGTGAATTTTCGCCAAACATCCAGAGCATTCTGTTTAAAATAATTGATATCCAATATTTGTGGGTCGAAACCAGGCCAATCTGAAAATAAAGGTAAACCGCTTTTAACTGAGACTCCGGCGCCAGTAAAAGCCACCACATATTTTGCCTCATAAATCATTTGGGCAGCCTGGTCAATGACCGCTAAAATTTCCGAAGTCAACTTCCCTGTTCCCTGTTTAAATTATATTGAATTGATAGCGTCTTTCTAATTCCTCTAATCGATCTTTCAATTTTAATCGTTCTGCAGTGGTTGTGTAATCAATAATTAATCGACCATTGAGATGATCAATTTCATGCTGAATAACACGTGCTTTTAATCCGGTTAAATTTAATTGAACTTCTTTTTCGTCAGGCGTAAATGCCTTAACTTTGATTTTTAAACTACGATTAACACCAACATTGATATTCGGTAAACTCAAGCAACCTTCTTCCTTGTAGTCTGTTCCTTCTTTTTGCAAAATTTCCGGATTAATCAAAGTGAGCAGGCCATCACCAACATCGGCAATGATTATGCGCTGAAGATAACCAACCTGTGGCGCTGCCAGACCAATACCATTATTAGTATACATGATCTGGGTCATGGCCTTGATCAGTTGATGTACTTTGCCATCGATATTGTTAATTTCTTCTGCTTTTTTGCGTAGCACAGCATCCGGATAAAGCACGAGATTAAAGCGTTTCATTTTCTACAGTCTCTTGCTTTATTTAATACCTGTTTTGCTTAGCGCTTTGATTTCAAACAAATTTCCTGAAAAATCTTTAATGAAGATCAATGGTCTTTCGTTTCGTTGAATTTTAATAACTTCGACACCAGATCGTACACATTTTTCCAACAATTCTTCAGGATCAGAAACTTCAAGGCAAACATGATTTATTACCGGTGATTGAGTAACGCCTTGCTCCGTAATAAAAATTTCCAATTTTAAATCACTTTTAACAAACAGCAAAACTTTTAGTTCTCCATCGAGCCCAAAAAGCTTTTTGGAGAGAGTTTGACTTACATTGAACTCATTTACTTCCTCAAAACCTAAAATCTGGCCATAAAACTCGCGAGCCTTTTCTTCGTCATTATTTACAAGACCAATATGGTTAAAACGCAATGAATTTCCCTTTTTGCTTCTAAAATTAAATAGCGCCCTTCCAATTAGCTTTAGAAATAGCGAAGAACCTGTCTCTTGCTTCCGGTGTCATCTCAAAAAAATCAACTGCAAATTTTAAGCCTAATTTTTCTATGGACTTACGAATGCTTTCAACCAATGCGTTACGAACAACATCAGGAATTCCGAGCAAAGGTAAAGCCATGGCAACACGTGCCTGATTTCCGTCAACTGCTACATCTAAAATCATTCCGAGTTCAATTAACGTGGCACGAATTTCAGGATGTTCAACATGTTCAATGGATTTCAGAACATCTTCGCGAGTGATTTCAACATTTGACATACTATTCTCCTTTCCTGTCTTAATAAGTACAGGTTGATGCTTAATTTCAACTACCCAGAATTAATCATTAAGAATTATTCGCTACCCCAGCTCAAATATTCTTTTGGTTTTGCTTTGTCGAATCCTTTTTCGCCAATCAACCTCGACCGTTCCCGATCGACTGTACACTGTTCAATCCGATCGATCTGCTTAAACTCGTACTTATTAGAACTGGCTAATTCAATAGCCTGCTCCAGAGATTCAGCCGGGATCTCTTTGATCCCAATAGCCGTAAAGTGGCATACGATTCGAAAAATGGAATCTGACATTTTTTGTCCCCTAAAGGCAATGCTTTATTTATTTGAACAAAATTATTTCGTAATCGGATCCCAAATTACCAGTAAAGTAGCTCCATCTTTTGAATAAAATGGTCCGTGTGTTAAATTTGGCGGAATTAGCTGATATGTTCCTGCTTCAAATTTTTGATCATCAATTTCATAACTTCCGTCTAAAACATAATGCTGTTCTAAAACAGTATGCGTATGAGACTCCATTCGGAAATTTGGAGGTAATTTTAATAACATGGTTTTATGCCCGTGATCATCGCGTAAAACCTTTGTCATTGTTCCTTTTGGATATCCATCAGCCGGTTGCCACTCCAGATCTTTGCAATTTACAACAACTTGTAACATGATCACTCCTAAATATTTTTAGCTAAATCTTTTTTAAGGTTGGAATTAAATGTTTTCGCATTCGCTCGGCTTCGGACCTTATGTTGCGTAACTCCTGTTCTGAAAGAGGAACCACAATATCTTTTTTCTTAAAATCTACCTCTTTCATTTTGATTACTTGTAGATGCAATTCCAGGTTCTTACCCGAATAAGTAAGAATTAGATTATCAGCAGCTTCTTCCAATTTTTGCATTTTTTCTTCAAACACATTATTACTTATGGTAAAAAGACAATTAGTCTGATTTTGAAACAAATTATAAAAAAATTTAAATAATTGCTCTCTATAAGTTAGAGAAAAAAATAAAATATTTAACGCAGCACCGAAAACAATGGGCGGATGTTTAGAAATATCAATATTCTCTTTGGCTTTATTAATTGCAAAAGTCCAGTTTTCAGGATTCAACAAGTTCATTTTGAGATGATTTTTTGAAATCTCTATCGCTTCTTCAACCTCTGGATCAAAATCTACAAAATAGAACCGATCATCATAATCCCTGATATCTATGTCATAAATTGAAAATATTTTTTGCACATAGTCTTTATCGCTGTTAATTAAAAAATAAATAACTGAACCATTTTGCTTCAACCACGAAGCAAGCAACATTCCTGCAAGTAGAGGCTTACCTGAGCCCCCGGGTCCACTGATCAAAATACTTGATGGTACTCTAATTCCTTCAGGAATTACTTCTTTTAACCAATCATATTCAATGTGTAATCGATCCATCTATTCAACCTCCAAATTTCTCTTTGAATTAGATGTGGAGTAAATCAAATAGATACAACAATTGTTAAATATTTTTAACAATTTTCCGTAACTCAAGCTTTAGCTGAGATGTGGATTACAGGCGTAACTCATGCTTTAGCTTGAGATGTGGTTGTTCGAACTAAAGTTCGAGTTAAGAATGCAAGAGGCTATCCCGATTTTTCACAGGTTTCAAAAAATAAATCCATTTGAATTGCACACATTAAACCTTTAATTTAATTGAAAATTCAATCAGGATTTAGAAAGTGAAAGAAATCAAAACAAAAATTGTAATCAATGCAAAGCCGGAAAAAATCTGGCAAATCCTTCGTGAGGTAAATCTTTACGCCACCTGGAATCCCTTTATTATTTATGCGAAAGGCAAATTAGATGAAGGAGAAAAATTTTCATTCATTTTAAAAGCCCCTGGTGAAAAGCCCAAACTGTTTCGTTCAATTTTTAAAAAGATCATTGAAAACAAAGAACTACGCTGGTTAAAACGTGCTCTTTTACCTGGCATTTACGACACAGAGCACATTATAAAATTATCCTCGGCAGGGGATGAAACTACCATGGAATATGAACAACGTTTTAGCGGTCTGGTAGGCTGGTGGTTTTTCAATCGGTTTGAGTACAGTTACCTGGCTGGCATGAAAAAGATGAACCAGGCTTTAAAAGAATTATGCGAGGAAGGAGATTAATGTTTAAGAAAGGTTTTTGAAAAAATTGTTTGTAAAAATACTATTTCAAACCAATTTGTAATAAATTAGTAGAAATATGAGAGAAAAATGAGTCTAACAATCTTTAAAAAAAGCTGGATAAAGATTTTTCTTTTTTTCAAGAGAAGAGTCCCGAATTCACGTTCATGTAATCTCAAACGAAGGTGAAGCTAAGTTCTGGTTGGAACCTGAAATTGAATTAGCAAAAAATTATCGTTTAAAAAGACAACAATTAAAAGAAATAGAATTGTTGATTGAGGAACATTATGAAGAAATCGTTAAAAAATGGAAAAAATATTTTAGTTGAAGTAACAAATATATCAATTCATGGGATCTGGCTTTGGACTCGTGGAAAAGAATATTTTTTATCTTTTGAAGATTTTCCATGGTTTAAAGAACAACCTGTTGCATCCATATTTAATGTAGTTGAATTATCTCCGGGACACTTTTATTGGCCTCTTCTTGATGTTGATTTGAGTTTAGAAATCATAGAACATCCAGAACGTTTTCCATTGGTTGCAAAACAAGAAGAACGATCAAAAGAAAAATGAGAAAGCATATCAGACAGCTAATTCTTATTGTAAAGCACCTTAGGTTTATGTTTAATCTATAATATGGCAGATTACTTGAGTAATTGAAAGAATAAAAATACAAATGTTTTGAGGGACAAAATCGCATGAGTTTAACGGTTAGTCGATTTAGCGCAGAAGATGAAAAATGGTGGGACGATTATGTCTGGCAGGCGGACAACGGCACTATCTTCCACACACGCCGATTTTTGAGCTACCACCCAGCCGATCGTTTTACCGATCATTCGTTGATTTTTAAACGGAAAAACTCAATCAGGGCCGTTCTACCGGCCATCGAAATGGAAATGGATAAGGATCGGGTTTTGTATTCACATCGCGGCGCTTCTTACGGCGGCTTTGTTTATCGCGATATGGGCATTGCTGAAGCTTTTGACCTGGTGGAAACCTTGAAAGAATATGCCCGGGAGCACGGTTTCACGCGCATCCTAGTTACCCTACCACCCATTGTTTACATGAATCGCTATTCCAATTACATCGATTTTGCCATGCTGCAAAACGGATTTCGCTATTTGAAACGGGAAATTTCCAGCGTTGTGCAACTGCCTGCTAATCCGGATCAGGTCCTTAATCTTTTTAAGAGCGAGGCGCGAACGGCCACGCGAAAATCCATTAAATCTGGTATCGAAATCCGCCTTTCCGATGACTACGACACGTATTACGAAATTTTGAAACAAAATCTAAAATTACGCCACAACGTTACGCCCACCCACACTTTAGCAGAATTAAAGAAATTGGCGCAGCTCTTTCCCGATCGCATTCATCTGTGGGCTGCCTACCTTGGCGACAAGATGATTGCCGGTGTGGTTAATTTTATTTGCACGCCCCGAGTGGTGTTGGCTTTTTACATCAGCGACAACAAAGAGTACCAGCAATATCGCTCGGTCAACAATCTTTTTTACCACATTTTTCAATGGGCGGTAAAAGAGGGTTACCATTTTTACGACTTTGGTATTTTTACAGTTAATATGGAGCCCAACTGGGGATTAGGAAAATTTAAAGAAAATTTTGGAGCGCGCGGTCTATTTAGAGATTCGTTTGAACTACTGATGTGGTCTCCGCAAGAACGTTGAAATATTCCAATATTAAAAATTCAATGTGGACATTCTTCGATTTTGTACTCCCCCCCCAAAGGGATGGACGTGCTTCTACGTTTGTGGATTTATTAAAAATGTTGGCTACAATGAGCATCTTATTTTCCAGATAAAGCCCGTTCAATCAGCTCAATATATTTTTTAGATTCCTCCTGCCAGGTGTATTTTTTAGAGACGCGCCGCAGGTTTTTCTTTAATTCCTGATAAACATCATCTTTGATTATTTTACGGACAGCCTCGCTCAAGGCATTGACATTTTTAGGATCTACTACAAAACCGATTTGTTCTTTTTCGATTATTTTGCTGATTTCCGGGTAATTACTGCCAATCACAGGAATCTGGGCCTGTATGTACTCGAACAATTTATTGGGAAGTGCGTGGTAGTAACTCAATCCCTGCCCTGTAATGACTGTAAAACCAAAATCAGCGGAATACGTGTAATTCGCCAGTTGATCAAAGGGTACCATGCCCGTAAAAATAACCCGCTCTGACATCTGCAGTTTTTCTACCTGTTTTTCCATCGCCGGGCGCAAGGGACCATCACCAACAATGACCAGCACTACTTCTTTAATGTGACTGCAAGCCTGAATTATTTCAGGCAGGCCGCGACCTTCAAAAACCATGCCCTGGTAGATGCCAATCTTTTTGTTAGATGGAATCTGAAATTGTTCACGTAGAAATTGCGTACGTGGATATTCCTGCCAGTACGGAATATTGCGCACAAATCCGGCCACATTCAAATGCGGATAGGTGTTTTTCAATGCTTTCGTGTCAGATTCGCACACGGTGAAGGCCGCACAGGCTTTGCTTACGCCAAAGCGCTCCACCATCCTGAAAAAGAAGCGTCGGACGGGCCTTTTTACCAGCGAATTCAATCCAGAAACCAGTTCCACGCTGTCGTAAATGTAGTTACAGTTCTGGAAAAAAGATTTAATGCGTAGCGGAACAAGGGGTAAAAAATCGTACGCAATAAACAGATCGGCTTTTTGCTTTAACAGCCACCAGGTTGCCTTGAACCAGAACTGAAAAAAGCGCAAAACGGTGGGACTCGACCGTAATTTTATTTGTACCAGTTCCACGTCTGCCCACAACTCTTTGTTCAAATTAGGATTGTAAGAGCAGAACAGACGTACACGAAAGCCCTGGTCAAGCAGTGTTTTGACCTTCCGATGCAAATTGGCTTCGTAAAATAAATCCGAGATAGTCAGAATAATGATTGTTGGTTGCCGGTTAGCCAAACTATTTCCCTCGAATATTGAATTATTGCAAATGTAGTTGTTTCCAATATTTTTTGCAAGGAGAGCCTTTACAAAGCGAAAATTTTGATTTCTTCACGCGGATTTAATTATTAAGGCAGCACAGCCGCAACCAAAAAACTCCTTTAAATAATGAGTGGCCAGTGCCCCGGAACCCTTTAACTCTTACACTCATATACTCTTAACTTTACTCCTCCAACAGCAGAAGCCATTTCACGAATTAGCCCTCACCCCCTCGATCCCCTCTTCCAGAATAAAAATCTGGGAGAGGGGGAAGGATTACCATTTGTGTTGGAGATTTTCTTACATGGCCCCATTTACGATCATTAACAGGAATTTACAATTTGTTTTCAACAGATTCGGGGTAGTTGTTCCCCTACGGGCATGTCGATAATGCGTTCCACGCCGTACATGTTTTTCATAACGACCCTTCCTGCATGTTCATCTACAGCCTGACCGATAACAACGGCCTCTCTGCCCTCCTCAACCTGACGCATGGCTTCAACTATGGATTCGGCTATTTGCTCAGGAACGATGGCCACCAACTTACCTTCATTAGCCACGTAAAGGGGATCAATGCCCAAAATTTCGCAGGCTGAACGCACCTCCGGTTTAATCGGGATGCGCTCTTCTTCAATTTTAAACCCAACTTTAGAAGTTCGTGCCAGTTCATTCAGCGTGGTAGCCAGACCGCCTCGTGTAGGATCGCGCATGGCATGGATCTGTTGACTCACGTCAAGCATGGCTTGAACCAGACGATTTAAAGAAGCCGTGTCGCTTTCAATAGTCGATTCAAATGACAGGCCTTCACGCACCGAAAGGATGGCCATGCCATGGTCGGCAATACTACCGGAAAGGATGATGCGGTCTCCCGGTCGAATATTTCGGGCGCTGACGTCAACGCCCGCCGGAATGATGCCCACCCCACTGGTATTAATAAAAATCTTGTCGCACGAGCCCTTGTTAACCACCTTAGTGTCGCCGGTTACAATCTGCACGCCCGCTTTGTCCATAGCCCGACGCATGGAAACCAGAATTTCATGCAGGTCGGCGATAGGAAATCCTTCTTCCAGAATAAACCCCACGCTTAACACTTTTGGGATGGCTCCGCTCATGCACACATCGTTTACCGTTCCGTTGACGGCCAGTTCTCCGATGTTGCCTCCAGGAAAGAAAATAGGGCTTACCACAAACGAATCTGTGGTAAAAGCCAGCTTCTGTCCATCAAACTGCAGGCGCGCCTGATCTTCCAGGGCATTTAATGTGGGATTGCCAAACACCGGCAAGAACACTTTTTCGATGAGATCGGCAGAGAGTCTGCCCCCAGCGCCATGGGCCATCTGAATGGTTTTGTAATCCGTTTTGGGCAATGGGCAGGAAAATTGGCTAAAATCATATTCGGGCATAGGTATTGTCTCCTTACGCGGTTCGTGCTTTGTGGTAGCGATAATAGGCAGCGCAAGCCCCCTCGCTGGAAACCATGGTAGCACCCAACGGGTTTTGCGGTGTGCACTCCTTGCCAAAAGCCGGACATTCATGCGGTTTTTTTAAGCCTTGCAGTACCAGGCCGCTGATGCAAATTTCTGGTTCTTCGGTTTGCAGGTGCCCCACATCAAATTTTAAAGCTGCGTCGTAGGCTTCAAATTCCGGTCGAATGGTGTAACCACTTCTGGGAATGGTTCCGATTCCCCGCCATTTGCGATCCGATATTTGAAATACCTGATTTATGACAGCCTGTGCAGCTTTGTTACCTTCGCGTTTAACCGCACGGCCATATTGATTTTCCACCTGCGCTTGCCCTTTTTCAAGTTGTTTAACGGCAGCCAGGATGCCTTTTAATAGATCTACGGGTTCAAAACCGGTGGGTACAATGGGGACGTGGTATTTTTGCGCAATAGGTTCGTATTCCCACCAGCCCATTACCGTACAGACATGACCGGCGGCCAGATAGGCATTAACGCGATTGTTTGGCGAATTGAGCAGAGCTTCCATGGCCGGTGGTACCAGCACATGACTTACCAGTTCACTGAAATTGCTAAGCCCCTCACGTTGCGCCTGCAAAATGGCCATGGCGTTACCCGGCGCCGTGGTTTCAAATCCAACAGCAAAAAAGACTACTTCTTTATCCGGATTTTCTCTGGCCAGTTTCAGGGCTTCCAGGGGCGAGTAAACCATCCGCACATCGCCCCCCTCGGAACGCGCCTGGAACAAATCCGAATGGCTGCCCGGCACCCGTAACATATCCCCAAAAGAGGTAAAAATAACATTGGGCATTTTGGCAATGGCAATGGCCTGATCGATCATTTCCAGCGGTGTTACACAAACCGGACACCCGGGCCCGTGTACTAATTCAATTTCCCCGGGCAACATTTGATCAATACCAAATTTCAGAATGGAATGTGTTTGTCCACCACAAATCTCCATAATTACCCAGGGACGCGTCACAACACGCTGTATTTGAGCCACCAGAGATTTCACAAGCTCCGGATCACGAAATTCGTCAATATATTTCACGACTCCCCCACCTATTCAGAAGATTTCTTCTTTTCTTTTTTCTTTTTGGAAAGCGGTTCACTTTCCACGTTATAACCATCTTTTTCCAGGGCTTCGGTCAGTTCGTCAAAGGTTTGAAAGACCTCCTCCGCTTCATCTTCGTCCAGTACGGAAATGGCAAAACCTGCGTGTACGATAACGTACTGTCCAACTTTAACCTCTGGAACGTAAGCCAGGCAGGCTTTATTAATTGTTCCACTGTAATCGATTTTGCCCATTTTAAGCCCAGCTTCCTCAAAAATTTCTATCACCTTCCCAGGAATGGCTAAACACATAATTTTCTCCTTGTTAATATGACTAACCCTCGGGGAAAAGCCCTTTTAATTTCTCGGCAAATTCCTCAGGTGTGGGAAAATATTTACTCAATTGTTCCGGTAATTGCTTTTGCATTTTGTAGGTAGAAACGCCTATGGGTTTTCCTACATCTTTTAAAGTATATTCGACAATGGTACGATTTTTATTCTGGCAGATGATAATGCCAATCGAAGGATTTTCTTCCGCTAATTTGACGCGATCATCCAGCACAGATAGATAAAACTGCATCTTACCTGCATATTCCGGTTTAAATTTACCCGTCTTTAAGTCAATCGCCACCAGACAGCGTAAAGCTCGATGATACAGCAAAAGGTCAATAAAAAATTCCTCGTCTTCTATTTCCAGTCGAACCTGATTACCAATAAAAGCAAAATAACCGCCCATTTCGATCAAAAACTGACGCACATGTTCCAGTAAATTTTTTTCTAATTCCCTTTCAGAATGGGCTTCGCTGACCTCCAGAAAATCAAACACATATTCATCCTTCACAGCCAGGGAGGCCTGAGACTGGCACTTTTTCTGAATGGTTCGACTGAAATTGGTCTGGCTTTTTAAATAATTTTGAAACGCCTGAGTTTCTATTTGATGCACCAGAACGCGAAAGGACCAGCCAAATTTCCTGGCCATTTCCATGTAAAACCGTCTTTCCTGATTATCAGCGCACTTTTC
>NZ_JBSMDE010000071.1:0-6038 GCF_056497305.1 Caldithrix sp.
ACGAATTATTTTGTGAAAGGACAAGTAGCGCCCCTGAAAGGCGAAGGACCGTACCGAGTGTCATTCCGAATTCCCGCTTTAGCGGGATGAGGAATCCTTTACACCTTCAGACAATTCGCAAGCGCAACGTAACTCGAGCTTCAGCTCGAGACTTTGGTAAGGGCGAAGCATTTTTTGCAAAGTCTTTCTCAAGAGCGATTTTAACTTGTACACAAAGAGGTTGCGCTAATTGGAACAAACTTCAGGAAAATGCTTCGCCCTTACGCCTGAGAAAGATTTCTCCACTTTGCACGTTGCTTTCGCTCCGCGCATCGGTCGAAATGACAATCAGTGAGGCTTCGTGCCGAGCGTCATCGGGACATGCCCGTCTGGCCGTGGCAGCCGGTTGGAGCGCAGCGGAAATTGCTACTCTCAGGAACAGATCTGGACAGCTGTCCAGACCATTAAACGATTCAACCATTTAACCATTCAACGGCTTTACCTACTCACACAGCTCAAATGTTGTTAGCAAGCGTAACGTAACCGAATTTTAGCTCGAATCTTTCACTGTAATACAGCGCTCCATTGCCCATCAATTAAATTTGCAATCGCTGCGTTTCATGTTTATTTACTATGGTATGTTTACCATTGAAAAAGCGAGGCAAAAATCATGGTGTTAAGCGGGCTGGATGTTCTACAAAATGAACATTTTAAAATAATCGAAGGTCAACGCGTTGGCTTGCTGTGCAATCAGGCCTCCATTGCAAAAAATTTTCGGCATGCCATTGAATTGTTCTTTCGGGCGCATCAGCTTGGCCTTTTCCGTTTAAGCGCCCTTTTTGGACCGCAGCACGGCCTGTTTGGCCACACTCAGGACAACATGATTGAATGGGAAGGATTTAAGGATCCCTACACCGGACTTCCGGTTTATTCGTTGTATGGCGAAAATCGCAAACCGACAGCGGACATGTTGAGTGATCTGGATGTCATGGTCATCGATCTGCAGGACGTGGGGGCAAGGTATTACACATTCATCTGGACCATGGCTTTAACCATGGAAGCCTGCGCCGAACAGAACGTAAAGATCATTGTGCTGGATCGTCCCAATCCCATTGGCGGCCAGCAGATGGAAGGCCCCTGGTGGCAGCCCGCTTTCAAAAGTTTTGTGGGCTGGCATCCGTTGCCGGTTCGCCATGGATTGACCATTGGGGAAATTGCCCGTTATTTTCAGGCCGCCTTTTATCCGGAAGCTACGTTGGAATTGGTCCCCATGAAACATTGGCAAAGGTCTTTTTATTTTGATGAAACCGGACAGCCCTGGGCCATGCCTTCTCCCAATATGCCCACTGTTGATACCGCAGTAGTCTACCCGGGCATGTGTTTGCTGGAAGCCACTAACATTTCCGAGGGCCGTGGCACCACCAGACCCTTTGAAATCTTTGGCGCGCCCTGGATCGATCACTGGAAATTTTCTGAGGCCATGAATCGTCTCGGCTTACCTGGCGTGTATTTCCGTCCTCTGGAATTTCAACCGACCTTCAACAAATACCATGGCGAAGTGTGTCGCGGTTGTTTCATGCACGTGCATCAAAGAGAGACGTTTAAACCGTTTTTAACGGCTATTGCTCTCATCTGGCAAATCATTCGCTCCTATCCGGAATATTTTCAGTGGAAACAACCGCCTTACGAATATGAATATGATAAAATGCCCTTTGATATTCTGGTGGGCAATGATTGGTTACGGCCTTTGCTTGAACGGGAAACGGATTTGACGGCCATTGAGGCGCGCTGGCAGGATGAATTGGAAGCTCATCGTTCCGAACTGCTCGCATTTCTCATGTACGAATAAAATCCGGGCCGGTTGTATTTAAAATTACGCAGGTCACTCAAGAGGCTTACCTATGAAGGCATGGCTAAAAAGCATCTGAAGTTGGCTGAGTTCGCTGCTGAAATGTACGTCGTTATCCGGAGAACGGTTGCCAATTCTAAAAAACTGACAAACCCGGAACGCTTTTTAGATCGATTAAAAGGAGGTACTATGCAAGGGAAAATAGTTTTAATTACCGGTGCGACCGATGGAATTGGTAAACAGACCGCCCTTGAACTGGCAAAGCGGGGCGCACACGTCGTTTTACATGGCAGAAATTCTTCCAGGGGACAGCAAGTTTTGCAAGAGATTAAATCCATGACGGGCAATGACCACCTTGATTTTGTCCAGGCCGATCTGGCTTCATTACAGGAGGTCAGGCAAATGGCCCGGCACATTAAGGCGCGCTACTCTGCCCTGCACGTGTTAATTAACAACGCCGGAGTATTTGAAGCGACTTTTAAACAAAGCCGGGATGGTTTTGAAATGACCTTTGCCGTAAATTATTTAGCCCATTTTTTGTTAACCTGTCTTTTGCTGGATTTATTATGCAGTAGTGCCCCAGCGCGCATCATTAATGTGAGCTCCATGGCCCACAGTCAGGAACTCGATTTTGAAAAGATTCAAACAGAAGAATCGTACTCTGGTTACCGCGCCTATTCCTACTCGAAACTGATGAATATCCTGTTCACCTTTAAATTGGCCAGCTTACTGGACAAAAACAAGGTGACCGTTAACTGCCTGCATCCTGGGGTGATCGACACCAAGTTATTGCGCGCCGGTTGGGGCGGAGGCGGCGCTTCCGTGGAAGAAGGGGCCAGAACCTCCGTCTATCTTGCAAGCGCCCAGGAGCTTCAAAAAGTGAGCGGCACCTATTTTTCCAATTTAAGACCGGCCCATCCGGCCGCCATAGCCTTTGACGAAAAGATACAGGATCGGTTGTGGCAGATGAGTACAGACCTGTGCGCCTGCCATTTTGAGGAGGCCTTAAAAGATTGTAATGAGCCGTAAGCTCTTCTTTTCCTGCCCCTCAGCTCCGATGCCAGAGGAGCCCCAAAAAACATAATCATGGTGAGGGTTTGAACCGGGATTAATGTGATAGTTTGAACCAGGATTAAGAGGATTATATGATTGTCTTGATTTAGGTTGCCTAAAGAAAGTTGTTCCTTAATTTCATGGGCAAAATCCAGACACAGGAGATGCTTAATCTTGGTAATCCTTTAATCAAGTAAATCCTGGTTCAGAATTTGAACCTTGATTTTAATAGCCCACAGAAAGACCAGCCTCAAATATTAGGCACAAATTCCCGAAATCAAAAAAACCTAATCCTGGTAATCATGTAATCAGGCAAATCCCGGTTCAAAATCAAAAAAATCACGGTTCATAACAGTTGATCGTGCCTTTTGTTATTCCAGAGCATCCCTGTGGCGATCAAACCACTCCACAGTCTTTTGCAAACCTTCCTTAACGCGTACCTTTACCTCGTAGCCTAAAATTTTACGCGCTGCTTCAATATCTGCCAGTGAATGTTTAATATCGCCAGGCCGGGGATCGCCATGAATGGGTTGGACCGTAGCGCCGGTCAATTTGCGCAGTTCTTCCGCCAGTTCATTTAGAGTAATGCGTTCGCCGCAGGCAATGTTAAAAACAT
The DNA here is from genome assembly GCF_056497305.1 of Caldithrix sp. Taxonomy (NCBI): domain Bacteria; kingdom Pseudomonadati; phylum Calditrichota; class Calditrichia; order Calditrichales; family Calditrichaceae; genus Caldithrix; species Caldithrix sp. Next base: position 3,498 of record NZ_JBSMDE010000071.1, read on the forward strand.
GTCCCGGCGCATCCGGAGCTTTACAGGCTTTCAGGTTGGCATCTATCACGTTTTCAATGTAGGTAAAATCACGGCTCTGAGTTCCGTCGCCGTAAATGGTTGGAGACTGCCCCTTGAAATAGGCCTTAATAAACTTGGGGATGACCGCAGAGTAATAGGAATTCGGGTCCTGCCGCGGACCAAAAATATTGAAATAACGTAAGGCTACTGTTTCCAGACCGTACACTTTGTAAAATACCGAGCAGTATTGTTCAGCGGCTAATTTATTAACCGCGTATGGCGAAAGCGGGTTGGGCTTCATGGTTTCTACTTTAGGCAGGGTGGGCGTATCGCCATAGGCCGAAGAAGAGGCAGCGTAAACAACACGTTTGACGCCATTTTCCTTGGCCGCGTAAAGCACATTTAATGTACCGTTTAAGTTGACGTCATTGCTCTCCAGCGGAGTCTGAATGGAACGGGGCACAGAGGGCAGGGCCGCCTGGTGCAGGATGTAATCCACTCCCCTCGTTACCTCCAAAAGCGTGTTCAGATACCGGACATCTCCATTGATGACTTCCACTTTATCCAGAAGCGATTTAATGTTTTCCGCACGGCCGGTGGAAAAATTATCTAAAATTTTAACCATTGCGCCCTTTTGTACCAGGGCTTCTGCCAGATTAGAACCAATAAATCCAGCTCCACCAGTAATTAAATAGACTTCGCTCATCACCTTTCTCCCTTGTATTCATAGTAAAAAAATTTGAATTAAAATCTGTACCTTCCAGGGAACCGATGCTTTTTAATCGGAAAAAATCGATAAAACTGAAATATTTTGAAAATTTATTTTGAAGCAAAAAGCGATTTTTCAACGAGCTCAACAATAATGTGCCCAATAGCAATATGCGCTTCTTGAATGTGCTGAACATTTACCGAAGGCACAATAATCGGCACATCGACCCAATCTCTGGATCTTCCTCCGTTCTGCCCTAAAAAAGCGATCGTTTTAATTCCCTTGTCCCGGGCAATAGGGAAGGCCTTAAGCACATTCTCCGAATTTCCGCTGGTGGAAATGCCCAGCAACACATCGCCCGTTTGGCCCAGCGCTTCCACCTGGCGAGCAAAAATCTGATCATAGCCCAGATCATTACTACCGGCTGTCAAAACAGAGCTATCGGTGGTTAAAGCAATGGCCGGCAAAGCCGGACGCTCAAGTTCGTGGCTCAGGCGAATAACAAATTCTGCAGCCAGATGCTGCGCGTCGGCTGCACTACCGCCATTACCACAAAGCAGTAATTTTTTTCCCTGCTTAAAACATTCAGCAATCAGCCAAATAGCCTGGTCAATGAATGGCGTACAGTGTTTGATGACCAGTTGTTTAACCAGAATACTCTCTTCAAAATGCTTCTTGATCGATTCCTTGATTTCCATAGATTACCTTTTTTGATGTACGGCATGGGCAAAATCGTAGGCCAGATGATGGTTGTTGCGTTTTTCCAGCACATTTCCAGTCACAATGAAAGAGGCCCCGGCCGCCACCTTCTGGGCGGCCTCTTCAGGGGTTCGGATCCCGCCCCCAACAATTAGCGGCACATTAACCTGATTATGAATGGTCCCTATGATTTCTTGTGGAACAGAGTGCTGGGCCCCGCTGCCCCCTTCTAAATAAATGAATTTAAAGCCAAAATATTCCGCGGTTAAAGCATGGGCAACGGCAATTTCCGGTTTGTTGCGCGGCAAAGGACGCGTGCCGCTCATAAATTCGGCGGATGTTACCTCTCCTGATTCAATCAACAGATAGGCCGTAGAAATAGCTTCCAGACGCAAACGGTGAATGATTGGCGCAGCCAGAACCTGAGTGCCTATGAGGTGATCCGGATTGCGCCCGCTGAGTAAAGAGAGAAAAAGGATGGCATCTGCATGACGGGAAACCTGATGCACCCCACCCGGAAAGATAATCACCGGTAGCTGCTGTGCATATTTTTTAAATTGCTCAAGGTATTGATCAAAATGGGGCGTCAATAATAGGCTGCCACCTACTAAAAAAGCATCCACGCCTGCCTGAATTCCGTTTTCAATCACCTGCGGTAAGGCGTCCATGCTTGTCTTGTCCGGATCGATTAAGATCAGGTAGCCAGCGCCTTTTTGCGCCTTGATTTCCAACAACCTCTGATAAACTGTCATTGTGTCCGCCGGAAAGATTTGTTTACAATTATTTTATCTTATTAAAAACAGATTGAAAATACTAAATAGGTATTTTAAAATCAAGCCGATTCCTGTGTGCAGAGGCATTTGGGACCTAGTAAAAGACCATCTGCGTCAAACATTCTGGAACGTAGCCCATTTCTTCAAGGTAGCAGAGCTGCAACCTTTAAAAAACCGCAAAGGACGCAAAAAATTAATTTTAATTAAAAATTACGAATTACGAATTATTTTGCGAAGGGGACAAGTTGGGTCCTGAAAGGCGAAGGACCGTACCGAGGGTCATTCCGACCCCGCTTCAGCGGGGTCGGACTCCCTTTCACTGGTAAACAATTCCTAAGCAAACGTAACTTGAGCTTTAGC
>NZ_JBSMDE010000072.1:0-15072 GCF_056497305.1 Caldithrix sp.
GCTAAAGCTCAAGTTACGTTTGCTTAGGAATTGTTTACCAGTGAAAGGGAGTCCGACCCCGCTGAAGCGGGGTCGGAATGACCCTCGGTACGGTCCTTCGCCTTTCAGGACCCAACTTGTCCCCTTCACAAAATAATTCGTAATTCGTAATTTTAAATTTAAAAATGCTCTTTTGTGCCTTGGTGGCTTTATTGTGTTTCTTCGCTAGAAAATGGTTTCCGCTGGCGGCCTTGGAGGAAAATGATTCGTTATTTTAATCCAGAATGATTGTCATTTTGCCCGATTGGTAACGGAGCCGTCCTGGGGCCTGCGCAGAAAAGTGAAACCCTTTTCCGGCCATTTTAATCTTTTTAAAAGGGCGGTCTAAATGGCTGGTTAGTTTGGCCACCGATTCTCCATCCAGTTTAAGGGAATCAATCTCAGCGCTAAAAAAGACCACGGTCTTTCTACGTTTGTGCCAATCGTTTTGCTCAAAGATGGCCTTGTCGTGGATTTCCAGCTTTAGGTTATTTGTGGTCAGGGGCTTTAGCGAATACATATTGTAATGCAGGCAAAGTAACTTCTGCCCCTGATCCACCATCCACTTTTTGTCCCTGGATGAACGAAAGCGCAACAGGCCGTTGTTTGGCACTTCGATTTCGATTCGTATTCCCGGCTGGCTATTGAATTGCTCAAGCGCCTGCCGGAAGCCGGAGAGATATTGATCGATGTGTTCTTTTGCATTTGCAAAAATTTTCTGATAGGCGTAATCGGCTTGAGCCTGGCTGAAATAGGAGGCCAGCTGCTCTGAACTTAAACTAAAAAACGCCTTGAGCAAGCCAGGAAAAGAAACGTCTGGACCGGCCGACTGAAACTTCTCTTTCCAGTCGAGCTGTAATCGATCCAGTAAAAAGCCCAGAGCGGCTCCCACAGCGTAGATGCGATTGCGCGACATGTCATCCGGGGCCACGGCAAATCCATTCAATCTTGATTGTATTTCTATTAGCAACAATTTTTGCACTGTCATGCCAGAAAGTTTTCTTTTAACGCCCCGGAACAGAGAATTTTGGATGGCCGTCGTGTCCAATTTCAGAAAACAGGCCAGGGCTTTCATCTCCACGTACTTAGCTGTTCCCTCGTTGATCTCCTGGCCCTGCTCGTAGATACGGATGTAGTCTGGCCCGTCCTTCCAGCGTTGCTCCCTGACAGCCAAAAATTCTTTTAACTTAGTGTCTATTTCCCCTTGGTTTTCTGCAAACAGGGCTTGCAAAGCATCCCTCAGGATCAACAATTCCAGAGAGGCCAGGGCTGTATTTTTGACGTCAAGTATGGGGTAACGCTCTTCCCTGGCCCAGGGAATTTCGCCAAAATGGTGACGCTGATACTGATGAAATCCTTCGTGAATGGTTGTGCTCAAAAGTATGTAGGGGGGATTTTCAGAAGAAAAGATCAGATTATCAGGCAACCCCATGGCAAAGGTTTTAAGCGTATCGATCGTAAAATCAAACACAAACTGCCCACTAAGGTCTCTGTATGGTCCATAATGGATGTAAGCCCGGGTTCCTATTTCCGGCCAGTCCTGGGGGTAGGGTTCAAACTCATCCGGCGCCTGTGCGGCATTTAGGTAAAGAGCAAGTTCACCAGGCAGGTAGAGGACAAATGGCTGTGTGGAAAGATCATAACCGGGCCAGATGTGTGGAGCACAATGTTTGAATGTAAAATGAATTCCGGCTGCCACCTCCAGCAAAAGTTTTTGCTGCGTCGACAGAGCAGGTTGACTCAGCAAGCTGGAATTAAAGCCAAGGCACATGGAAAGCAATAGGATTTTAAAGCGAAATTTTTGCTGTTTCATAGTGTTTGTTGTTTAGTTTCTTTTCACAAATCAATTGGCTAACTGCCTTTTTAATTTCAAAGTAAACTTTTCAAATCTTTAACAAATTGAGTCATTGGTTGTACATAATTTTTCATTCCAGGATGATTAATGGCATGCTTTAATCTTGGGCTATCATCAGGCAGGTACAAAATGGCACGATGGCTTCCAATTTCGGTAATCTTATCGTCAGACAGATCTTTATCATAGGTTAAAATATGCCAGAGTTCTCTAATTTTATGTCGATTTAAAAGATCAATATCCGTTGTGTAAGCCTGTTTCCATCTCTCCCTGAGGGTTCGTTTACAGGAAATTCCTATCAGCCAACCATCTTTTGTTTTAATCCATCTATCAACTTCTAATCCTGTAGTAAAATGTTCCGGAGCATGAGTGGTCTTGATTCCAAAATAATCAAGAATAATGCTGGTAACTCCTTCCACGCCGCGCCCTGCTCTGCCTTTACGTTTTTGAGCTACCCTTCTTTCAAATTCCTGACAGAAAGGAGTAAGTACAATATTTAATTCATTTTCGTTTAAGATTTTTTGTAATTCATGTTTTAAAGTGGCAAAGGTCTTCAGAATTTCACGGCGCTCTGCCATTACGCAACCCCTGGCACCAACATCGTCAAGTATATTAATAATGTTTGCCAGCCCCGTTTCTCCTTTCGTTTTCAATAATGAATTAGCCACTGAGCGAATAAAGATATCATCATTATTAGGAATAAGCTGCAAAGAATCGTTTATTGGTACCATTATTTTTTCACAGGTTAAAGCGAAAATTTCATAGTCTTTTACTGACAACAACATTAGAGAGATATCTTTAAAAAAATTTTCGATGGCTTTAAACTTTTGTGTCTTTGGATTTCGATTGCTGAACAAACATTCTTTTAAGGCATTAGATAAAACATTAATCTGAACAGCCTCGTCTTCACTTGCTAAAGCTTCAGATTCAAGTAAAGAATAAATAATAGACGAAATTTTTAGCATTAATTCCGAATCATTACCAATGGAGGCATATTTATCAGAATTAATCAACATCCTTGAAAACCAGTAAACCTTTTCCCATGAATTTTGAATTAGATTTTCCAGTTCCATCTTTTTTCACATCTTTATTTTGGAATGAAATGGAGAATATATTCAAAGGTTGTGCCCATCGTAATGTAATTGGAAGGCCAGCCAAAAATACCCACTTTGTTTACAATATTAGTACGATCCCAGATGATGGTGTTTCTTAATTTGTAGCCTGCATTTTCTAATGCTTTAATGATAGAGATATGAATGGGAATACGCTCATTCTCCCACCACATGTCAGCCACATTAATTACACAATGGCCCTGCGGTGCAAGAAATGGTAGCAATTTCTGATAAATCTGCGTTATTGCTTTCTCATAATTTGCTAAATCAAGCGTTCCTAAATCATTTTCATTCTGACTGTATTGTTCGATTTTGTTGTACTGATCATTTTTTCTCTGATCACTTCTACGGCTTTTATTTTTTCTCTTGCGATTTAATAAATTGGCATAAGGGGGCGAAGTGAGTAAAAGTTTAATCATCCTTTTTTTAAAATATTTGTCAATATTTCGTGCATCATCGCAAATAGCCATTTGAGTAGTTTCATTAAATATTGTATTCTGAGAGAGCCTTTGTTCACAGAGTTGAATATATTTTTCATTTAAATCAAATCCTACGGCATTTCTGTTGATATCTCGTGCCGCAACCAGGGTTGTGCCACTCCCCACAAAGGGATCGACGACTAATTCACCTTTGTGCGTAAACAGTTCGATACAACGCTTAGCCAGGGCAATAGGAAATGTAGCAGGATGTAAATTCTTATCCCGAATGTCTCTTTTCTCATAATTAAATTGCCATACACCAATTTGATTCTTAATCCATTCTTTTGCTGTAAGACAGTTGAGGTGATTGGGGGGACAATTACAAATCCGCTGATGACCAATATCCAGGATGGATAGGGTCTCCGTTTTTTCTAAATTCATCGTTTCCATAGGAATTATTATCTTCTTTATTTAAAGCAACTGTGTTAAGTTAACTGTTTAACCCGTCAAATTCAATTATTAAAACAAACTATTTACCCCTACTTCCAGATACCCGGAATGTGGGCCCCGCAGGACGGACATTTACCAGAGACGATGTTCATCTCATGCACCAGAAAACCCGTTCTGCTGATCAATCGTTTACCGCAACGCGGACAGTAGGTGTTTTCCGCCGGATGCCCGGGAACATTGCCAATGTAAACGTACTCCAGACCCTCCGCGTCGGCTATGGCCTTGCAACGTTCCAGCGTACTCACTGGCGTGGGAGGTAAATTCTTCAATAAATATTGGGGGTAAAAGCGGGTGAAATGAATGGGCACCTGCGGATGCAAATACTCCTTTACAAACTGAGCCAGGTCGCGAATTTCTTTCTCACTGTCATTTAAGGTGGGCACCACCAGGTAAACAATTTCCAGCCAGGTACCCTGTTCCACAATGGTCTGCAGGGTTTCCAGCACCGGTTTTAGTTCACCATGGACAATCTCCGTGTAATATTTTTGGCGAAAGGCTTTTAAATCCACCTTGATGGCATCCACCACACTACACAGCTCTTTCAGCGGCTCTTTTTCAATGAAACCGGCGGTAATCACCACGCTTTTCACTCCTTTTTCATGACCGGCTACTGCGGTATCGTACATGTATTCGTAAAAGATGGTGGGCTCACTGTAGGTGTAGGCAATGGAAGATGAATGGTAATCGCGGGCCATGCTGGCAATTTCCTTTGGTGGCAAATAGTAGCTTTCAACCTGTTCCGGAGTAACCTGCGAAATTTCCCAGTTCTGGCAAAATTTACAGTTTAAGTTACAACCGGCCGTGGCAATCGAAAAGGCCATACTTCCCGGCAAAAAATGGAACAAGGGTTTTTTTTCAATCGGATCGACATGGTAGGTACAGGGGCGGGCATAGACCAGCGTGTAATAGGTGCCATCCCGATTTTCCCTTACGCCGCAGTAACCGCGTTCATGGTCGTCAATAACACATTGTCGGGGGCAGAGCTTACAACGAATTTTTTTATGTTCCAATTTTTCGTAAAAGCGGGCTGGACGAACAAAACGCGAATCATTGCCTGCGGCCATCAGCCGGCTTCCCCTTTCAAAAGGATTCAGGGGCAAACCCAATGCCAGACAGGCTGCCGAGCTGACTCGCAAAAAGCGGCGCCGATTCATACCCACTTTTTTTAACGGTAATTGATCGATGAAATGTTTCATCCGTTCCATCCTGTTTTAAACCTGGATGACTTCTATCTGTTTTTTATCATAAACGCCCAGGCGATGTTCCCCATCGCCGGCTGTAAAGATGTAGCGTGGTTCCCGGTTTTCCTGCTTTAAAGGCGGCAATCCCTTTTCCCGCCGTTTTTGTTCAATAATTTGCCAGGCCAGACGGTCGATGGCCACCCGATCCTGGCCCACGAGTAAAGCGCTAAAGGGCCAGCGCCATTGCGGCTGGTACGCCGGTCCCCCATGGTACTGGGCTTCCAGGCCATCCACAATGGTCAAACGCACTTTTCTGCGAAAAACGGGAAAGGCATTCACATCGGCAATATAGGGATCGCCCGTGTTTAAGTGATATTTATTGGGATTGTGAATGGCGCCGAACAGATTTTTTAGAGCAACCGAAATCCCGGCAATGCTGTGATCGCGAAGCAGGGCTACATTAATAATGCCATCGCAAAGGTCGGTAACAATCCGGCTAACCAGGCTACCAGCCTGACCAAATACCTGGAGCTGCGGATAAAATCCTACCCGGTCGTTGCCAAAGCATTTGACTCCAGGTCCATGGTCGTTAATGGTAAATTTGCATTCTTCCAGGTCTTTATTCAATCGATCCCAGATGATGATGTTGTAAGGCGCAATACCGGCCCCCTGCAGTCGCTCAACAATGGCTTCTACCAGTTCATGGTGGGTGGAGCCGGCGCCGGACAGGCAGTTAATCTTTAAACCAATTGTTTCACCAGGCCGAACCACTTTTTGCCAGGCTTTTACAGGGTGATCGCAGTTAAAATAGGCTTGCATGGCCTCGTCCAGCATTTTAAGCAAAGCCTCGCTTTGCACCTGCCGCTGCTTTAAAACCGAATCGCGTCGCGCAACAATCACCCTGGGCGCGGGTTTACCAGCCATAAGCAGTCGTTTTTTGTTTAACCAGAAAAGACTGCTCAAAAGCATGCTCTTTTTCAAAAATCTGCGACGATTCATTTCCCACTCTCCAGAAATTCTACGGAAAGTTAACATGACAACTTGGTCAGATCAAATTAAAGGCTGGAATAATTTTACCAATGGTATTTGTTTTATGGTTAAACGAGCAGGAAATGTTTGATTTTAATACGATTTTTGTTAAATTGCCGTCTTTAGTAAAAATTTGCAGGAGCGTTTGTGAAGATTAATCCTACTACACTGTTTTTGTCATTGATGTTGGTGGCCTTGTTCGTGGTTGCCGGTTACCTGATCACCACCGATCCCTTTTCCGGTTTGCCCCAGGCTCAGGAACGTCCTAATTTTCAGCAACAAGCGCAAAATCAACAGGCCATGGCCCTGTTTTTAAAGAACTGCGCTGTTTGTCACGGCGCCATGGGCCAGGGCAAGGGCAGTAATCCTTCATTGCAAAATACGCCTTTTTCAGAAGCGCAGATCCAGCAAATTATTCGTCAGGGACGCGGCAAAATGCCCGCCTTTCCGCAATTTTCTCCGGAAGAACTTAAACAACTTTCGAGGTTGATTAAACAATTTTAATATGATGAATGCCAACCCTTTTTCCCCATCTACCTTTTCGTTGCCAATTCGTATTTTTCAAATGTTCACAAAGTTTATGACCACGTTTAAATTTTGATGAGGTTTTGGAGATTTTATGATTTACCGAACGCAAACGATTCGTAATGCTTCCGGCGAAAATATTCGCTTCGATCTTCGTTACGCTGAAGGTACCGCAGATGCACCTGTCATCATTTTACTGCATGGTTTTAAAGGCTTTAAAGATTGGGGCTTTTTCCCGGATCTGGCTACTTCACTGGCTTACAGCGATTACGTGACCATCACGTTGAATTTTTCCAGAAATGGCATTGGTTCAGACGGTAAGACGTTTAACAATCTGGAAGCCTTTGCCCGGAACACCATTTCACATGAATTAGAAGACGTTCAAACTTTGCTCAATGCCATTAAACAGGGCAAAATCGACAACCACGCCATCAATCCCGAAGCTATCGGCTTATTCGGCCACAGTCGCGGTGGAGCAGTGGCCCTGTTATCAGCTCTGGAAAACGAAAACGATATCGGTGCGCTGGTGACCTGGGCCTCTGTGGGCAATCTCTTTCGCTATTCTGAAGAGGAAATAGCCCGCTGGCAAAAGGAGGGCTATCTGGAAGTAATCAATCAGCGCACAGGACAGGTTATGCGCATGAATAAAAGCTACCTGGAAGACTTACAGCAAAACCTGGAAAAATTCGATCTTTACCAGCGCGTGAAAGACCTGGAAATCCCCACCCTATTTATTCATGGAACAGACGACACAACCGTCAGTGCACAGGAGAGCGCCACTTTGCACGAAAACTGCGCAGCTTATTCCAAGCGGCTGGAATTGATTGAGGGCGCCGACCACACGTTCGGCATTAAACATCCTTTCGAAAAAGGTACCGACCAATATCTGCTGGCCAGAGATTTAACCGAGTCCTGGTACGATCGTCATCTAAAATATTAGGAGTTACCAATGCGTATTGGCTCATATGAAATTTTTACCGTACACACCGGCCTTGTCAGCCTGGATGGCGGAGCTATGTTTGGCGTGGTGCCCAAAGTTTTGTGGAGCAAAACCAATCCGGCGGATGAATTGAATCGCATTCAGTTAGCGCTACGCACACTGGTCATCAAGGGCCAGGAGCGAATCATCCTAATCGATGCCGGCGTGGGCACCAAAATGAATGAAAAGCTACAAAAAATCTACAAAGTAGATCATCAGCAACACGACCTGGAACAGAGCCTGGCCAAAGTCGGCATCCGCTTTGATCAGATTACGGATGTCATCATTACTCATCTGCATTTTGATCATGTGGGCGGTGCGACCATCGAAGAAAACGGACAATTAAAGCCTACCTTTCCCAATGCCCGCTATTACGTGCAGGGCGAACAATGGTACTGGGCCAACCATCCCAGCGAAAAAGATCGGGCCAGTTACATGCCGGAAAATTTTAAACCCATCGAAGAGGCTGGACAGCTCGTTGAATTAGAGGGGCCCAGGGAACTCTTTCCGGGGATTGAAGTACTGGTCATGTACGGACACACCCATGGCATGCAGCTGCCGAAAATTTCCGATGGCCAGCAAACCCTTTTGTACTGCGCCGATCTGATCCCCACGGCCTCGCACATCCCTTTGCCCTACATTATGGCTTACGACAACAATCCGCTGATTACCCTGGAAGAGAAAAAGCGCCTGTTACCAAAAGCCGTCAAAGAAAACTGGATTCTGGTCTTTGAGCACGATCCGTTCAGACCTGCCGGGACGGTCATCGAAACAGAAAAAGGCTTTTCTTTAGGAGAGGAAATCTTTTTGTAATGGAGAAGTGGATTGAAGTGGCCCGCAGCGAACAGATCAAAGAAAACAAAGGCTGGCCTTTGCAGATTGCTGGAAATAAAATTGTTATTTTCCGGCACCAGGGCGCTTTGTTTGCCATGAAAAATGCCTGTCCTCATCAAGGAGCGCCCCTGAGCCATGGGTTTGTGCGGGACGGTCAGGTGACCTGCGTTTACCACGGGTGGAAATTCATGCTGAGCGACGGACGTTTTGTGGGCAATGAAAAATTAAAAATCAAAACCTACTCGATCAAAGAACAGGACGGCAAAATTTTTTTAAATACTTCGGAAATCTAAGGCAGCAAGCCGCAACCTTAAAAAAACCCTTAAACCTTTCCACGGTCAATCTAAATCGGGCACAAGATCAACAAAACGGGCCCAGCGTTCTTTTTCCTGCGGGCTCATTGATTTCTTTTTTACTAACCGGAAACCAGACGGCTCCTTTTTGAGCAATAGCCCCATTTTTTGCACCAGATCGTAAGGAAGGGGGCGAGTGGAATGCACAGCCGTTTGTAAAAATGTCTGACCTGCGTTGCCCAATTTTTGAACGATCTTTTGCTCAACCTGCTGTTCAAGGTAACCTTCACCGGAGAGAAAATAGTCGCTTTTTTTGTTTTTGTAAAAAACGGTCCACATCTCATGGAGCAAAGCATCCAATGAAGCGGCTTTTTGTAGTTGGCTTCTTAACAAAATATCGAGCAAAAATCCGGCAATCAATCCTTTGTAATAATAGGAATAGGTCGTCTGCTCGATATTGGTTTCAGCGTATTGGGGCACACCTCCTTTAAATAACCAGGTCAAAACAGACGTTTCGGCCAGGGTACGGTACTTTTTGCCCGGGCTATTTTCATAACGTGTAATGCGTCCGGAGAGCTCGCTAAGAAATTTTTCCTGGCTGTAAATGCCCGTACGCAACAGAGCCAGGTAGGCGTAGTAAGAGGTCCAGCCCTCAACAATCCAGAGACTGGGCGTGTAAACCTCACGGCTGTAATCGAAAGGGCCCAGGCCTCTGGGGCGCAGGCGTTTAACGTTCCAGGTGTGAAAGCACTCGTGGACGCTCAGCCAGATAAGATTGTCGTAATCGGCATCGCTGTTGGCGTCCGGATCAACCTGTTGGGCATCCATGCGTAGCAGAACGCGGCAGGCATTGGCGTGCTCCATGCCATCGGTGTGTTGCAATCGTTTGTTTAAATGAAAAAAGAAAGTGTAATGATCATAAGGCAAAGCGCCGTCAAAAAGCGTGGCAAAATAGCGAATGACCTTTTGCAAATCCAGTTTAAAAGTGCGAAGTAAAGCCGGTTTTATTTCCTGATGAAAGACGAGAACATGTTCTTTACCCAGGGTTTTAAAATGGTAAGGAAACAGCCGCCCCATTTCAATCGGGCTGTCGATCAACTGGTCGTAGCTGGCAGCCTGAAAGCCATCCGAAGCAAAAGGGTCCAACGCGCAAACCACCTGCCATTGGTCCGGCACCTTAACACTCAATTCAATTGGCCGATTTTTCTCTTCTGCAATGTAAGCAAACACACTCGCCCCGTTGATGGATGCGCCCAATGAATCGATAAAAGAAAAGGTTCCGTCGAGAGTGTGGGCGTACACCTGGTAACAAACTTCAATTTGTTGCACTCCGGAAACCGGAATTTTCCAGGTCTGCTTGTCGATTAAAAGCGGCTTGATTTTCTGACCGTCATTACCGGTTACCTGCACATCAAAAACGTTTTGTGCAAAATTGTAAATCACGTACCTGCCAGGCGACCAGGCCGGCATGGCCAGAGTGAGGGTGTCGTGAGCGTCAACCGGCGCTTTAAGATGCACGCGCGCCACATGCGCCTGCGGATTTTCAATGATCAGCCGGTATTTTAAAAGCTCAGCACACCTATCCGACGAATAGATCAGTAAAATTAAGGCCCAGATGAGCCCCCATCCACGGAAGGTGCGCTCAGGAAACATCTTCCGGTTCATCTCCATCCTCAATTTCAGGTAACAGGCCAATCTCTTTTTGATCTAACTGCTCCGGCAGACGCACGCTCTCAATTTTACGCAAGGGCTTTTCCAGCTGATTTGTGCGCGTGGTGACCAGTTTAACGTACTCGTTTTTGGCGTCATCTATTTTTTTGCCCATGCGTTCCATGGCTTCCTTGAACCGTTCCCACTGCTTGGAAAAATCTTTGAGCAAAGAAAGAATGTTGGCTGCCGTTTGTTCCAGACGAAAATTGTCCACCGCCTGGCGAATAACGGCCAGTACGGCGTAAAGCGTAATGGGCGAACACAAAATGACCTTGTTTTTTAAGGCTTCATCCAGAATGCTGATATCATTTTCATTGATGAAAGCGTAAACCTGTTCATTGGGGATAAACACAATCACGTAATCGACCGTGTGATCGGCGGGATTGATGTAATCGCGCGTTGTAACCTCTTTAATTCTGGAGCGCACGTCCCGCAGGAAAAGCGTTTTGTAACGCTCTTTCTCCTGCTCGCTTTCGGCATTCAAATAATTGAGATAATTGGTAAGCGGAAATTTAACATCCATGTTTACCTTTAAATTTTGAGGCAGCAGAAAGGTGAAGTCCGGTCTGCTTTGTACATCCTGACCGCGGGCCTGCTTAAAATAGTTGATGCCTTCCACAAAACCGGCCAAACGCAACACATCCTCGGCCATGCGTTCGCCCCACTGTCCGCGAGCCTGAGAATGGGTGAGCGCCGTGGACAACTGATTGGTAATATCCTGCAGGCGTTGGGTCTGTTCAACCGATTGTTTAAGCTGTTCACTGATCTGGCCAAAACTCTGTTTTCGCTCATTTTCAATTTGTTTGATCATGTTCTCAACTTTTGAAAGTTCCTCTCTCATGTGCGTTAAGGTTTGATCGATCAGTTTTTTCTTGTTGTCCAGTTTTTCTTCGCCCATGCGCGACTGGTCTTTCAAAACCTCATTGGCCAGTTTAAGAAATTGTTCTGTGCTCTCCTTTAAAGCCTGCATGGAAAGATTCCCAAAGGAATCGCGCATATGAGCAATGATCTTTTCCAGCTCCTGAAGTTTCTGTTGCTCTGTCTGGTCACTTAATTCACGGGCCAACTGTTCGGCCGTTTTCTGCTGCCTGGACATAAAAAAATAGACCAGCCCCATGCCAATGGTCAGGCCAAGGACAAAACCGGCGATCAAACTAATAACGGATGTCATGATTGTGCTCTCTTTTTAAACCTGAGTGTAATTTATCCAATTCCCACACCATTTGAAAGAAAAAAATCCCGTTCACCAGCCAGAGCCGGGAACGGGATGATGGGTTGGTTTCAACGAATTTTGGCGCTGCTGAGCAATCCTATGCTCTTACTTGTTCTGATTTTTCATCCGGATCAAATTGAGCGCCGATCCAGCTTTAAACCATTGAATCTGATGCTCATTGTAAGAGTGATTGGCCTTAATCACGTCTTCGCTGCCATCGGCATGGTGAGCCACCAGGGTCAGCGGTTTATTGGGCGCAAAGTTCACCAGATCCACCACATCGATTACATCATCTTCCTGGATCTTATCGTAGTCAGCAGGATCGGCAAAGGTCAAAGCCAGAATACCCTGTTTTTTAAGATTGGTTTCATGGATACGGGCAAAAGAGCGCACCAGCACCACGCGCACGCCCATGTGTCTGGGCTCCATGGCGGCATGTTCACGCGAGGAACCTTCGCCGTAATTTTCATCGCCCACAATAATCGTTGGGATGCCTTTTTCTTTGTAAGCGCGAGCCACCTGAGGAACCGGTTCGTATTTTCCGGTCAGTTGATTTTTTACGGAATTGGTTTTGTTGTTGAAGGCATTGACTGCGCCAATCAGCAGATTGTTGGAGATATTGTCCAGATGGCCGCGGAACCGCAACCAGGGTCCAGCAGGCGAGATGTGATCGGTCGTACACTTTCCTTTGGCCTTAATCAGAACGCGCATTCCGGTGATGTTTTTACCATCCCATGGTTCAAAGGGTTGCAATAACTGCAAGCGTTCGGAATTGGGATCGACTTTAATTTCCACTTTGCTTCCGTCTTCTGCGGGCGGTTCAAAGCCCCGATCTTTTACCTCAAAGCCCTTCGGCGGATAGAGCATGCCTTTGGGCTCATCCAATTTAACGGCCTCTCCCTGCTCATTCACCAGCGTATCTTTCAGGGGATTAAATTTCAATGTACCGGCAATGGCCAGTGCAGTGACCAGCTCCGGCGAAGTAACAAAGGCATGGGTGTTGGGATTGCCATCGTTGCGTTTGGCAAAATTCCGGTTAAAAGAGGTGACAATGGTGTTGGGACGCTCGTCAATGCCCTCACGTTGCCACTGACCAATACAGGGGCCACAGGCATTGGCCAGAACTTTTCCGCCCATTTTTTTGAAGATATCGATGTAACCGTCGCGCTCAATGGTGTAACGCACCTGTTCCGAACCCGGAGTAATGGTAAATTCGGCCTGCACTTTCAGTTTTTTGTCGATGGCCTGTTGGGCCACCGAAGCGGCGCGCGTGATGTCCTCATAAGAACTATTGGTGCAGGACCCAATCAAACCGACCTCAATCTTTTCCGGCCAGCCGTTTTCTTCTACCGCTTTAGCTAATTTAGAGATGGGCCAGGCTCTGTCCGGGGAGAACGGGCCGTTGACATGCGGTTCCAATTCAGAAAGATTGATCTCAATCACCTTGTCGAAGTATTGATCCGGATGTTCGTACACCTCCGGATCACCGGTTAAATACTCTTTGATTTCATCGGCTAATCGGGCCACTTCTTCCCGGCCGGTAATCTTTAAATACTCGGCCATCATGTCGTCATAACCAAAGGTCGAGGTGGTAGCGCCAATTTCGGCCCCCATATTGCAGATAGTGCCCTTGCCGGTAGCCGAAATTTCTCGGGCTCCAGGGCCAAAATATTCCACAATGTAACCGGTACCACCTTTAACCGTTAACAGTCCGGCTACTTTCAGAATCACGTCTTTAGGCGAAGTCCAGCCGCTCAATTTACCTGTAAGTTTTACTCCAATCAATCTAGGAAACAACAACTCCCAGGGCATACCAACCATCACATCCACGGCGTCGGCGCCGCCTACGCCAATGGCCACCATACCTAAACCGCCAGCATTGGGCGTGTGCGAATCGGTGCCAATCATCATGCCGCCCGGAAACGCGTAATTTTCCAGAACCACTTGATGGATGATGCCTGCGCCGGGTTTCCAGAAACCAATGCCATATTTTCTGGAGGTAGCCTCTAAAAAATCGTACACTTCGCGATTGTTTTCCAGAGCGTATTTTAAATCGGTTTCAGCGCCAACTTTGGCCTGGATTAAGTGATCGCAATGGACACTGGAAGGCACAGCCACCCGATCCTTGCCGGCCATCATGAACTGTAACAAGGCCATCTGTGCCGTGGCATCCTGCATGGCCACGCGATCCGGAGCAAAATTGACGTATTCCTGTCCACGCTTAAATTCTCTTTCCGGCTGGCCTTCGAAAAGATGCGCATATAAAATCTTTTCGGCCAAGGTCATCGGATGATTCAATACTTTACGTGCCGCATCCACACGATCTGGTAATTTCTTATAAACCTCTTTAATCATATCTAAATCAAAAGCCATTTTAGTTGCTCCTTTCTGCATTTTTCTATATCGCCCTAAATTAAGAAAAGTTTTTAAAAATGTCTATTTTAATCGGACGAAAAATGTTCCGAAATGGTGAAATATTTTGTGATCTCGTAGCTCGACTCTCCAGAGTCGCGTTGGCTCGATAGAGCCAATAAAAAATGACTAAACATGAAATCGATTTCCCTTAATACACAGATTCTAAGACATCACAGCCGCAATAAAAAACTTCTTTAAATAATGACCGGCGGTGCCCCAGGCCCCCTTAACTCTTACACTCATATACTCTTACCTTGACTCCTCCAACAGCAAAAGTAATTTCACCAATTAGCCCTCACCCCCTCGGTCCCCCTCTCCCATAATAAAAGTCTGGGAGAGGGGGAAGAATTTTCTTAATTGTCCGGCCGCTTTAGCCTGTTGGAACGAAGCTGAGATCCAGATTCTCGGGGATGGGCCCGGGCGCAGCCAGACCTGTCCGTCTGGACAGTGTCCAGACGGACAGGTCTGGTAGGAGCAGCTGGACGGACAAAGCATTCACAAAGTGAGCAAAGATTTCAAATAGAAAATTGCAAAATATCTTAATATATCAGAGTAGAACTCAGCAAATCTGCACAATTTACTCCCCCTTCCCTTGTATTAAAAGAAGGGAAGGGGGCCGGGGGGTTAGGATCTTCGGCACAAGAATTTTCGCATCCCGCTTTAGCGGGATTATAAGTTTTGTAGGAAGTATTCTAATGCCTTACATCTTTTAAAGGAAGTATTCAAACCTTTCACCGTTTAAATCCCTAACCCCTTGCCCCGTCGTCCGGCGTTTTACCGGTTGGCGTTTTTAACAGGCAATTCAAGATGGCTGGGATAATTTCTGGAAAGATAGACGCGCTGAGTCGCCTTCTGGAAATCCGCATCATCTGCCTGGTAGATGTTTACAAACTTTTGCGGATTGCGGTCAAATAGCGGAAACCAGCTACTTTGAATTTGCACCATCAGGCGATGTCCGGGTTTAAATGTGTGGTAAATGTCA
>NZ_JBSMDE010000073.1:0-5022 GCF_056497305.1 Caldithrix sp.
GAAAATCATGTTCGTCCTGTTGCCATAGGCAGAAAGAATTATCTTTTCGCGGGAAGTCATAATGGGGCAAGATGGGCAGCTATTTTTTACACCATATTGGCCAATGCCCAACTTAACGGTCTTGAGCCAAAAAATTATTTAAGAAAATTATTTACCATCCTGCCAGGTTATCCTGAAAATCAGCTTGAAGACCTACTGCCAGAAAACTGGAAAAATAATTTTGAAAATTAATCATCTACAAGCTTCATGTAAAAAAATCAAGATGTACTTCACCGGATGGATACCATTCAACTAATTAACTATTACACTCTTAACTCTTACACAAATACACTTTTCCGCGCCAGGGGAGGTCTCGAGTTGAAGCTCGAGTTACGACTGAAGCGGGATTCAGATAGATAGGCTGCACGTCGCTTACCGCCTGGGCACAATTAGCCTTTTCACAAAATAATTTGTAATACGTAATTTTTAATTGAAATTAATTTTTTGAGCCCTTTGCGGTTTTTTAAATGTTGTGGCTTTGCTGCCTTAGTAAACCAATCGCCAGTTATGGTTACACGCGGGCCGGATCTCTTTTTTCTCTTTTAAAAATTCAATGATCAGGTTGCGAATTTCCCGATCGGATTTGAAAAGAATCGGGGCGTCTTGCGCATGGGCGGCGGCCATGTGTCCCCCACCTCCCGTTGCCCGATAGCTGTTCATGGCCACGGTGTAGTATTTGTTCAAATCAAAGGGCTGGTTCGTTTTTAAATCCCTTAAATCCACAATACGCTGTCCGACTTGCTGGCGCAGATCAATCTTGTAACTCAGGCCTTCAGCCATATCGTAATTGTAACCGGGGATTTGGGGATTTAGGGCTGGGCATCCATTTTTGAGTTCAAAATAGCGCGCCGAAAACTCCAGGAAATCTTTAATTTGCTGCCCTGACATTTTAAGCACGTAGAGAAAATTCTCGTAGCGGTACATTTTGTAAGCATCTTTTACACGAATGGGGCCGGGCGGCAAACTGAAATGTTCATCAAAACAGGCGGCCAGCGAGATGTCCGCTCCGGTAAAATGGAGTTGAACCTGCTGAATCAAGTCCATAAAGGGCGTGTCCTGCCAGCGGGCCTTTTTAGCACTCAGGGAATCTTTTAAGGTGGCGATCACGGTATGGGTGTATTGTAATGTCTCCCGATGGTAGGGTTGCGCCAGATCCAGAATGGCTTTTGAAGCGGGTACATCCTTCAAAGGTTCTAACCAGCCGTCAAGTTTTTTTATTGTTCTGAGTTTCTGCACAGAGTTTCTGCTTTCTACAATAATTTGAGCCACGCCCAAATTACGCGCCCAGGAACCGGCATTGAGCAACAAAGTAGTACGATCTCCTGTTTTCAAAAACGAGTCTCTGGATTTCTGCAGCGTCTCCTTGCCCTTGCGTCCCACCTGGCGATGGGAATGTCCGGCAAAGACCACATCAAACAGAGGAACTTTTTCAGCGACCAGGCGCGAAGCGTTTTCATTGGGCAGCCCCAGTCGCTCGGTCTGCTGAGCGCTGTAACGTGCATTGAAACCGGCATGGAATGAACCGACCAACACATCCACCTGAGGTCTAAGTTCCTGGGCCCAGAATTTTGCGCTCTCAACCATGTCTTCCCAGTTAATGCCCGGATACAGAGTGGAATCGAGCCACATCGGAATCGCTGGCGTGGTTAAGCCCAAAACACCAACCCGAATGCCATTGACATCAAACAGGGCGTAGGGTTCAAAAAATGTGCGCCCGTCTGGTAAAACGCTGTTGGCACTAAGCCAGGGAAAGTTAGAGGCTTTCATGGCTTTGTAGTAAACCTCCACGCCCTGTTCGATATCGTGATTGCCCACTGTAAACGCATCATAGCCCAT
Organism: Caldithrix sp.; assembly: GCF_056497305.1. NCBI lineage: Bacteria > Pseudomonadati > Calditrichota > Calditrichia > Calditrichales > Calditrichaceae > Caldithrix > Caldithrix sp. The sequence continues at coordinate 1,876 of NZ_JBSMDE010000073.1, forward strand.
GTAATTGAGAACGAGAATCATGGGATTGAGACGGGCCGAGGCCACTTTATTAAAATAATAAGTTAAGGGCGTGCCCTGCAGCAGATCGCCGCTATCGATTAACAAAACATTCTGATGCTGTCTGCGGTACTGAGCGATTCTGGTAAACGCCCTGGCTAAACCGTAGTCGGCCTTTTGATCGCTAAAATAATCATAGGGATAGATATGGCCATGCACATCGGTCGTTTGCAGGATGTAAAGCGTATCGATCGAACTGGCCATCAAAACGGTCTGGAAAACAGTGAGCGCACCCAAAACAAGCCATTTGGATTTTAACTTGCATTTAGAGATTAATTTGCAGAGTGACATGACAACTCCTTTAAATATTTGCAACGCAATTAAAGTACAAATATTTTTGATGTGTGTAAAACAGAAATGAGGTCAACCTTGTCGCGCACTCGTAAACAGAAATTGGGCCAAAAAGGCGAGCAGCTGGCAGAACAATATCTGGTGGCACAGGAATACCGCATTGTTGCCCGCAATTACCGGCACGGGCGCGGTGAGATCGACCTGATTATTGAGAACAGCGATCTGCTGGCTTTTGTGGAAGTAAAAAGTTTTCAGGCCGAGCCACTGGATTTACCCGAATTTCGGGTTCACAAGAGTAAACAGAAAAAATTAATCGAAACGGCTTACGCTTTTTTGGCAGAACACCCTGAATTTGAAAACAGAAATCTACGTTTTGATGTGATCATTGTCGATTTCAGACATTATCCGGCGCAAATCACGCACTACCCGGCCGCCTTCTGGCTCGATGAACCATTTTGATTGATCCCCTTCCAAAGCTGCTCTGGTTTGGGATTTTGTTCATTAGATCAGCGTGGTGGCAAGACGGAATCAACCATAGAGAAAGCAAAGAGCCTTTGCGGGCCGACATTCCAATTTTTCAATTAAAAATTAAAAGATTACGGATTACGAAATTTTTGTGAAATGGACAGTTGTACCCAGGTTGTGAGGGCCTGTGCCGGCATGTCATTCTGAGAATCCCTTACACTGGCAGACAATTTGAAAGCGCAGCGTAACTCGAGCTTCAGCTCGAGACTTTTATAAGGGCGAAATGACAATCAGTGAGGCTTCGTGCCGATCGTCATTCCAAATCCCGATCCTCAGGGACAGGCCCGTCTGGCCACCGGACAGGCCCGTCTGGCTGGCTGTCCAGACGGACAGGTTTATCCGGCCGAAGGACGGGCCATTCAACAATTCAACCAATCAAAAATTCAACAGTTTTACTTCCTCACACAGCATAAAAATTTTCGCACGCTAAAATGCTAGATCTTTTAAGGGAAGTATTCTAATCATCCAGATTCATGTTCTCTTCGAAGTCATCCGTGTATTTTGAAGAAATAGTCTGGCGGATGACGCACACCTTAATCTGTCCAGGAAATTCCATGGACTCCCGGATTTTATTGGCAATGTCCGTTGAGAGGACCATGGCCTGTTCATCGGAAATTTTGTCCGGTTCGACAATAACTCTAATTTCGCGGCCAGCCGAAATAGCGTAGGTCTTGGCCACGCCTTCGAACGAATTGCCAATTTCTTCCAGCTTAGTAATCCGTTTGGTGTAGGCCTCCAATGTGTCGCGCCGTGCACCGGGCCGGCTGCCACTGATTTTGTCCGCTGCGGTTACCAGTACGGAAATGGGGTGAATGGGCTCGGCCTCCTCATGATGCGCTAAAATGGCGTTCTTCACGATTTCATGCTCATGGCAGGCTTCCGCCAGCTCCAGGCCCAGGGTAACGTGGCTGCCTTCGGAATTGTTGCTAACCGCCTTACCGATATCGTGAAACAGTCCGGCGCGTCGGGCCAGATTCACATTAAAGCCCAGCTCGGCAGCCATGGAACCGGCAATATAGGCCACTTCTTTGGAATGTTGCAGCATATTCTGGCCGTAACTGTAACGGTATTTTAAGCGACCCAGCGCTTCTTTCATTTTGGGATGCACATTGCTGATCTTAAGTTCACGTAGTGTCTCCTCGGCAGCTTTCTGAATAGAACGATTCACCTCTTTTCGGGCTCGATTGACCATCTGCTGAATGGTGTTGATGTTGATGGTTTTGCCCTTGATCAGGTATTCCATTGCCAGACGGGCAATTTCACGCGCTACCGGATCGTAGCCGGAAAGCACGACCAGCTCCGGAGTGTCATCCACAATCACCTTGACGCCCGTTGCCTCTTCAAAAGCGCGGATGTTGCGCCCTTCACGGCCGATGATCATTCCCTTAAAACGTTCACTGGGCAACTCCACCGTAGCCAGGGTCGATTCCATGGTAAACTCATAGGCTAAATTTTCAATGGCCTGGGCGATGATCTCTTTGGCTTCGCGCTGCGCTTTTTCCTTGGCTTCTTCTTTAATCTCTTTAACCAATTGAACCGCTTCTAATTTAGCCTGGCCTTCAAGGTTTTTCAGTAGCTCTTTTTTGGCCTCTTCAGAAGATAAGTTAGCCATCTTTTCCAGGCGTTTATTTTGCTCTTCGATCAGCGCGTCCACCTTTTTGTGCTTTTCGTAGAGTAATTGCTCTAATTCATTAATCTTTTTCTCTTTGTTTTCCAGCCTGGCTTCCAAGATTTTTAACTGATTTTCCGCCTTACGCAGGTTCTTTTCCTTGCGGATGTTCTCATTCTCCAGGCGTGTTGCTTTCTCCTCTTTTTGTCGTATCTCTCTTAAAAATGCGTTGCGCTTGCGTTGCAGCTCTTCCTTTAATTTGTAATGACTGTCTCTTTTAATCTTTTCCGCCTGTTTTTTAGCCTGTTCAATAAGCTGATGGGCGGCCTGCTTTTTGCTGCGTAACAGAGCTCTGTAAAATAAGATACCTAAAAATGCGCCGGCAAAGAGACTGATAATAATGGTTAAAATCTGGTTTACATCTAAATTTATGTTCATTTTGTCCCTCGTTTCAATGTACTACATTGCATTGCTTCGTTTGTCTGGATTCTACTTCATTCCTGCCATTAGGGTTTCGACAAGATTTTCTTTTATTTGACGTAATTTAATAAATTTAAACGTTTTTCTACAAATAATTATTCTCAGTCATCCACAATGGATTGAATTCAACTGGAGGCGCTGGATATTACTGCTCATTTAATTTGCTTTTATTAATGATTTGGTTG
>NZ_JBSMDE010000074.1:0-9479 GCF_056497305.1 Caldithrix sp.
TTAATTCGTAATTTTAAATTTTTAATTAAAATTAATTCTTTGCCTGTCCGGCTGCCACAGCCGTCCAGACGGGCCTGTCCCCGAAGATCGGGATTTTCGCTGCGCTCCAACCGGCTGCCACGGCCAGACCTGTCAGGCTGCGCCAGCCAGACGGGCCTGTCCGGTGGCCAGACGGGCCTGCCCGGCAGCATGACTGGCGCCCCTTGCGGTTTTTTAGAGGTTGCGGCTATGCTGCCTTAAATCAAATTCCAGCGTTTACGCAATGCCCATTCAGTGGAAATAATGAACAGGATTAACATCAGAAGTCCCAGCTTGTACCACAGCTCAATCTCTTTTTCGCGGCGCACTACCTGCTTTTTGGCAGAAAGCAAGGGCCGCAGACGTGCCGTCAGGGAATCTGCCGGGATGAGTTGACCTCGATTAAAGGTGGCCAATTTTTTTAGGAACAGGGTATCGGGACTTAGACGAATCATCTCTCTGTTCAGGGGAATAATGATGACCCGGCTGGAATCGGCGCCCCATTCCTGATTATTTTCAAAGGCGCGGGCAACCAGTTTGTAGTCTCCTGAGCGGACTGGCGTAAATTGGGCTTTGAACCGCCCCTGCTCATCCTTTTGGACCGGCAGGCTGAACGACTGGCTGCCATTATGAGCCGTCAGGACCACAGAACTATTGGGAACCGGCTGCTGACGGCTATCCACCACACGCACTTCTACTCTAAACGGCTGACCGATATGACCGCTTTTCCGGTCGATAGATAGGCTAACCGGTTTAAAGGGCGTACGCTGTCCAAGCCAGCCCAATAATTTTTCCATAAAGATGGTGTAGCCCTCATTGATTTTATCGTTGGGCTGCAACAAAAAGTGCCAGCGCCACAAGGCCAATCCATTGACCACCGCGCTTTTTGGAGGCCCATCATTCAAAAAAATTAACGGAATTAAACGACCTTTAAATGAAGTTTGAACCAGCACAGTGCTGGATTTATTTACCTTGAGATTGAGATGAACGCTTTGCAGCGGGGGCGCCAGGCTCCAGAACTGTTGATTGCTGGACGGATCATTAAACAGATTCACAAAAGCGGCCGCTTCCGGAGTATTCAGAGCAAGCGGAGTCAGCTCCTTAATTCCTGTTTTAGAAGAAAAGCGCAAGCCAGAAAAGCGCTCGGAAATTTGCTGAAATTTGCCTTCAGAAAAATGCGAGCCGACCATTAAAAGCAGATTCTGGCGCGTGTTCTGCCAGCTGGCGCTTAATTGTTGGAGAAAAACCTCCGACGTGCCGGGACCAGGAAAGTCAACAAAGATCCAGATATCCATGCTGTCCAGATGGCTCAGCGGACTTTTAAGTAAAAATCGGCCCCGATTGTCTTCCACAAAGGTCTCTGCCCTGAAGCGGGGCAAGGTTTCAATAGCCAGTTTCAAAAACTTGAGGTCGTAATTGGGATAGGAAGCAAAGAGCCCCACTCTCTTTCTGGATTTTAAAATCTCCTGAACAAAATGAAAACGATTGTTTTGCGTGTTGCTCTCTCCCTCTACCGCCTCAACTTCACAGGTCAGATGATGTAATCCCGTTTTTTGCAAAGAATAATTGAAAACAAAACGAAATTGGCCGCTGCCAGGCGTTAGTTGAATGGTTCGTCGAGCGATCGGAGTCTTACGCTCTTTGATCTGCAAATTAAGGGTTATGTTTTTTTTAAGATTTCGGGCGCCGACGATGACGGCTGCCTGAATGGTGTCATTCTGATAAGCGGTTGCGGGCGTCTGTACTTCGCTGATGAACACATCCACCGGGCTGAGTATTTTACCCACAGGCACAGTAAAAATGGCTCCCCCCACCTGTTGATTAATGGAGAGCAACCGTCCATCTGTAACTACGCCATCGCTGACAATGATTGTTTTGTCAAATTTGTGTTTCCGCAGGTAATCCAATACCTGCTGAAAATTCGTAGCCCCCTCTGTCGGTTGCAAACTATCAGGATGGGTAATTTTGGTAATTCGTGTATTAAAAGCAAACCACTGGACATGCTCTTGGGGAAGAGCGCGCTGCAATGAGCGAATCACCTCTTTTGTCTTTTCCCAGCGCGAACCTCCATCTTCCTGCGTCCCCATGGACCCGGAATTATCCACAAACACCGAAATAGATTCTGATTTCTCCTGCAGAAAAATGAGTTGGGCTGTAGGGGTTAAAAAAATGAGAAACAGGAGCCACAGCGTGAGCGCGCGTAAAACGAGCAAAATCCAGCGTCCATAAGGCGGCAAAGGCGGATTGGTTTTGCGATAGAAAAGGTAACTCAGCCCAAAAGCGAGCCCGGCCATCAGCAAAATGACGATGAATGGAATATTTAATCGGATTAGTTCTGGCATGGCATCAGCAGGGGGTTAGGGTTGAATGGTTGATTGGTTAATTGGTGGAATGGATTGTCCGGCGCAGGAGGTTGCAGGCAAACCGCTGATACGATTCGGTTCGTGCATAATTGTTTCCTCAAACAGGGCTCAGTTCCAGCTTTTACCAGGCCATAGTTTGTTCCATTCAGCATCGTTATTGATTTCCTAATTTTAGGGCGGGATAGGCATTCAGCGACAGGTCCGAATGCTGCCCGCGTTTTAAATATTCCATTCCTGCGCGGGCAATCATAGCGGCATTGTCGGTGCAGTAGGCCACATCCGGCAGATAAAATTCAAAGCCATTCTGCTGGCATTCCTCATTTAGCCAGGAACGCAGTAAGGAATTGGCAGCCACACCGCCGGCAATCGCCACGCGTCGGACATTAAATTCTCTGGCAGCCTGAATGGTTTTAAGCACCAGCACCTCAACCGCGGCCTGTTGATAGGCAGCGCAAATATCTTTCAGATGCCGCTGTTTTTCATCTTCAGACAATTTTTGCAGGAAAACCAGTAAGGCGGTTTTCAAGCCGGAATAACTAAAATCAAATGGATTGTCTTTTAGCCTGGCGCGCGGAAAGCGATAGAAATCGGGGTCGCCTTCGCGGGCCAGTTTGTCAATCAAAGGGCCACCAGGATAGCCCAGTCCCAGCAATTTGGCCCCTTTGTCAAAGGCCTCGCCAACGGCATCATCACGGGTTTGGCCAATGATCCGGTATTTAAGATGGTCTTCCATAAGCACCAGTTGCGTGTGTCCTCCAGATACGATCAGGAAAATAATGGGAAAGGCAATGTGCTTTTGAGAGAGAATATTACCGTAAATATGGCCCTCAATATGATTGACGCCCACAAAGGGCTTTTGTCTGGCCAGAGCCAATCCCTTTACAAAATTCAAACCAACCAACAAGGCCCCCACCAACCCCGGACCATAGGTCACGGCAAAGCCGTCCAGAGTTTCAAGCCCCACTCCAGCTTGCTCAAGTGCTTTTTGAACAATGGGAATGATCATGCGAATGTGGGCCCTGGAAGCTAATTCCGGCACAACCCCGCCAAACCGGTTATGAATTTCCTGCGAGGAAATGATATTGGACAGCACACGCTGATCTTCGATGACCGCTGCAGAAGTTTCGTCACAGGAGGTCTCCACGCCTAATATTCTCATTGGCTCTCTTCCTTCTTCTTCAAAATTAAACGAAACGACCTGGGACTGATCTGCACCACAGAGATGCCCTCTGGCAGTTCAATTCTGGGCAGATAGTGGCTTCTTCCAATCCGAAAATCTTCTTGATAATCAAAAATGGCCGTGATCTGTTCCGGTTGAATGGCTTTAACTTTTTGTTCGCTGCCTTTAATGCGCACGGCAATGACCGGCGGGATGGCTCTGGGCTCCAGGTGTTCCGGAGCACCAATTATTTGAATGGGAATATTGTAGAGCTGTCTTTCCACAATCTGCTCGATTCTGAAATCCACATCAATCACCTGAGGATCAATGCGCACGATGCCCGGATAGGGCGAAAAAAGCTCCACGCTTTCTGTAACGGGATAGCGGACCTTCTCAAGATGAACCGTTTCACTTTCAACATGAAAAATCTGATCGACAAGGCCGGCTGGCCCCATGACCTTAACCGAATCCACCTGTGGGAAAACACCGGTCAGGCTATAGCCAGGCAGGGGCTTAATATTGTGTTTAATGGCCACCGGTTTGAGGGCCTCTTTGTAATGGTCGACCTTTAACGCTAACTTTTTGGGCTCCAGTACGTCTTCCACTTTAATGCCTAATTCCTGGCCCACATAAAATTGGTTCTGGTAGTCTCGCAAATCAATAGCCATAGAATGGTCCACCGAAGGCAGCTCGATTTTAATGACCGGCTTGTAAAAATATAGGCCTAACAGGGCGCGGCCCTTGCCTTTTAATTTGAGAACAATGGTTTTGGGCGGTTGTTCGATCAAAACATAGCCGTTAGCCAGGCGGGAAATTTCGAAGGGTAAAGTCACGCGAATGGAATAGGTTTTGTCCGTGGTTACCGCAGCCCAGAGGAGTAAGGCCAGGAAAAAAGAACCCAGCAATGCCCGGTAATTTTCTGACTTTATCTCCTTGCCCAGTATTTTCATGAATCAAACTTTCAAGGTTTCTGGTTTACATCGATCAATTCAATTATGGCCCGATCGCGCTCCGCGTCTGCCTTAAAATAGTCAACTGCTCTTCCCTGAGACAGGGCAATCTCCAGCATGTCCTTACTGTTCCACAAGACGAGCGGTTTGCCGGTTTCCTGCTGGGCGTAATAGTCCCAGATTTTGTCGCTTGTAAAATTTTTAAAATTTACGAATTTTATGGCTTTTTTCCAATGTTTCAAATCAGCCCTGGAAAGAGCAAAAATAATGTTGCCGAAATGATCCACCGAAACGATGGCGGCTTTACAGATGTTTTCTTCCACAATCAGTTCCTGGTGGTCATCGATGGTAATGCGATCCAGTGGCACCCCAATCTCTTCTGGTTTGACGCCACTGGCCAGCATGGCGGCAGCCGGAGCAAAAATATCTCTTCCATGAAAGGTGCTGCTGTGTCCCTGCGGATTGACCAGTTCCGCCTTAATTTCAAAGGCCTGATAGGCTTCCTTTTTCAGAACAAAATTAAAAACTCCATTATCCGGGCCCACAAAATAGTAATTCATCGTTCGGACAATCAGCGCTTTGCGCGCACTGCCCACTCCGGGATCAACCACAATAAGATGCACGGTACCAGCCGGAAATGAATCGTAATAATTAACCAGCGTGTAAGCAGCCTGTTGGATATTGAAAGCTGGAATGGCATGCGTAATATCAATAATTTGGGCCTGGGGAGCGTGTTTTAACAGAATTCCTTTGACGCTGCCCACGTAACCATCTCTGGTGCCAAAATCGGTCATCAGTGTAATGATCATTTTTGCCCCCTGATTTTCTGACAATGCGGACAAAAGTGCGTGCCGCGTCCAGCAATCCTTTGTTTTACTATGGGTGTACCACACTCGAAACAGGCTCGCCCGGCCCGCCGGTACACTTTAAAATAATGCTGATTTCTACCAGGATTGCCATAGGCATCCCGATAATCGGATATGGTGCTGCCCATGTTTTCTACAGCGCGCTGCAGAATGAAACGAATAGCTTCAAAAAGAGTTTTTGCTCGTTGTCTACCGATCGTCGAACAGGCCTGTTGGGGATGTAGCCTGGCCAGAAAGAGACTCTCATCCGTGTAAATGTTTCCCAATCCGGCAATCCACTTTTGTGACATTAGAAAGGCTTTAATGCCCATGTTTCGCTTTTGTAATGTTTGATAAAAATCTTTAAACGTAAAATCAGGATCCAGGGCGTCGGGACCTACCTGTTTTAATATTTCGACTTGGTCAGAAACATGGTAAATGCGTCCGAATTTACGCGTATCCTCGAATAACAGATGTTCATCATTCTGAAAATGGATCACACAACGCAGATGGTCATGGTTTTGCCGGGCAATGGCGCCACGTTTAAAAGAAAGACGTCCGGTCATGCGCAGATGAATGATTAATGCGCTTGAACTGAGTTCAAAAATGATATACTTGCCCTGGCGTAACAGGCGCCGGATACTTTGGCCGGAAATCTTTACAGGCGCACGATTCTCATACGTTTTGCCCCATAAGGGTTCAATACTTGTTATGGTTTTACCTGTTATCAGCGGCCGTAACTCACGCACAACGGTTTCTACTTCTGGTAATTCCGGCATGAACATCCTTTTTTCTTCACTTGTGATGGTTTTGAATTTAAGAATGATTGGAATGCATTCCAAAATTTGAATATATGGCATTACTGCATTTTATGGTAGAAAGACCCTTTCCCCCATTGCAGCGTTTCCTGCGCAGCCGATTCTTAACCTATCCAGAATTGCGCAATAGGTTTCGCTCTTATGCCTTACGTCGAAAAAAGATTTCTCTGCCCTGTCTCCATGCAATCTGGGCATCGATCGAAATGACCATTAGTGGGACCTTGTGCCAACTGTCATTTCGAATCAACGCCTCAAACGTAACTCGAGCTTTAGCTCGAGCCCTAAACTGGCAGGCTGAATTTCCCCCTCGCCCCGCAAAGCGGGGAGAAGGGGTTAGGGGGTGAGGGCAAATAATTTTTAATTTAAAACATTCATCGCCTGTCCCCGAAAACGGGATTTCCGCTTCGCTCCAACCGGCTGCGCCTTGCCAGACGGGTGCTCTTTGGGGTTTTTTAAAAGTTGCGGCTTTGCTGCCTTAGTGGCATCTTTGCGTTTTTTGTGTTTATTGATTCGTTGATGGAGTCGGACTTCATGTTTTTTGCAATGAACCTGAAAAAATTTTTCAGGCAAATTAAAACCCTCCCCGGACAATGGTAATGTGTAGACTAAGGCAAACTAACGCTATTCAACAATTCGCTGACCGTTACAAAGCGGTAGCCTCTGTTTTGTAAAGAATCAATAAGCGCAGGCAAAATTAAATAGGGAAAGTCTTGTTTACGATCCGTACCCAGGTGCATCAAAATGATTTTGCCTTTAAGGCCGGACCGCCTTTCCAGATCCAGAAAGTGGTCCAAAATCTCCTGCGAACCGCGGTACAGGGCCTGGGTGCTGTCCACCGTCCAATCCAGAGCATCACAATGGGCAGACCAGCCGATGTGTTTAAATCCGGCTTCTGCGGCCCAGGTCAATATTTGTGTATTGTATTCGCCAAAAGGAGCCCGCCAGAATGGGGCTAAATGACGCCCACTGAACTGGGAATAGAGCGAATCCACTTTCAATAACTGCCGCATTACCAGAGCGCGCGTGGTCTGCTGACCGTTTTGCTGCATTCCATTTTGGGCATAAGTCGTTAAATGAGGGTGACTGAAGGTGTGATTCCCTATTTCGTGTCCCTCTTCAATCATCTGGCGCACTATTTCAGGAAAACGGCTCAGGAAACGGCCAGTAATGAACATGGTGCAACGGATGTGCTTCTCTTTTAGAATATTCAGAATTTGTGTCGCGCCGCGGCTGGTGGAACCGGCGTCAAAGGTTAAGGCCAACCATTTTTTCTCTGTTCTTACCTGCTGGACAGGTCGACTCAAATAACGGAGTCGGGCCGAAGAAAAATTGAGGGTTAGCGAGTCGATGAGCGACATTTGGCCGTTTTCTTGATGGGCCCAGATGATGAATTTGTTCTTTCCAAAGCGCAAGGGAATATCTTTAAAAACAATCTGTCCGGATCGCTCCCGGGCAAAGGTCAATAATTTCCCGTTGTGCCAAAGAGAGGCGGTTAATCCCAGCGAGGCTCTTATGACAAGGGAAGTGCGCCCTGCAGTCGGCCTAAAGGTTGAGTCGAGACGAAAATAGATGGAATCTTTTTTTACCTCTGCGACCTTCCTGGGTTGCTTAACCGTCAGGTTCGATATTTTGTGATTGAAATAAAGGAATAGCAGGATTATTAAGGCCAACAGCAAAAGGCTGGGAAAGTCGTACAGTTTGCGTAGGTTCAGTCTTTCAAAGAGTTGCTGACTCTTCCAGCGCAGGTAACACCAGCGGCCGCAAAAGATGTGATGTTCGATGGTGTGCTGACAGGCGCTGCAAATAAACGCATGACAATAATAACACTTCCTGCTGCTTAAACGCTCTGGATGGTTTTTGCAGGCCTTTTTGATGCGCGTCATGAACTACCTTTGTAGCAAAAAATGAGCACTGTTCCAGAGGCGAAAAGTTCCCTGATCTGGAACAGCTTTTACAATTTTCAATTGGCAAGCAGGTTTAACGATTGGCATAATGTTTTTCGTAGAAGTGCTTGTATTCTTCCTGCTTTTCTTTAATATGCCGCCACCAGGTCTCATTTTCTACATACCAATCAATTGTATGCTTTAAACCTTCATCCAAACTCCATTTCGGTTCCCAGCCGAGGGCCCGTATTTTACTGGTATCAACGGAGTAGCGGCGATCGTGTCCGGGACGATCGGTAACATATTGAATTAATGATTCGGGCTTGCCCAGGTAGTCCAGGATGAAATGCGTGATGTAAATGTTTTCCCGTTCATTTCCACCGCCGATATTGTAAATTTCACCCAGCTCACCTTTGTGTAGTACCAGATCAATTCCGGCGCAATTATCTTCCACATAGATCCAATCGCGTACATTTTTACCATCTCCGTACAAAGGCAAAGGTTGATTGTCGATGGCATTGGTGACAAATAGAGGAATTAATTTTTCAGGATATTGATAAGGGCCGTAATTATTGGAACTACGCGTAATCAGCACAGGCAAACCGTAAGTCTTAAAGTAGGAACGCACCAGCAGATCGCCGCCCGCTTTGCTGGCCGAATAAGGACTATTTGGCATTAAAGGATCATCTTCTTTAAAAGAACCATTTTCAATGGAGCCGTACACTTCATCTGTAGAAATGTGTAAAAACCGTTCGATGCCGTGTTTTTTGGCCGCTTCAAGTAGGACAAAGGTGCCGCGAATATCTGTTTCGATAAAAGAACCAGCCTCATGGATGGAGCGATCGACGTGCGTTTCAGCCGCAAAATTAACCACGGCATCAACATTACTCATCAAATTATCAACCACCGTTGCATCACAGATATTGCCATGATAAAATAGGTAGCGTGGATCTTTTTCCAGATCAGCAAGGTTTTCACGATTTCCTGCATACGTTAAAGCGTCTAACACGATAATTCTGTAGTCGGGATATTTTTTTAGCATGTAGCGGACAAAATTGGAGCCGATAAATCCTGCACCGCCGGTAACTAAAATGGATTGCATATCTTGTTCTCCTCCTAAAATTGTATTCACTCCTTTAATTTATGAGAAAAAGGCAAAAAGGGCAAAAATAGATGAAATATTTTAATACAATTAGCATCGATTGTCCGATACAAATCCATAGTCATTTCATTAGCTGGAAATTCCATCACCTGCCCTTTAAGGATAAACTAAGGCAGTAAAGCTGCAACCATTAAAAACCTCAATGAGCGCCCGACTGGCCGTGGCAGCCGGTTGGAGCGCAGCGAAAATCCCGATCTTCGGGGACAGGCCCGTCTGGACGGCTGTGGCAGCCGGACAGGCAAAGAATTAATTTTAATTAAAAATTTAAAATTACGAATTAA
>NZ_JBSMDE010000075.1:0-59088 GCF_056497305.1 Caldithrix sp.
GATGCACCCCCAGAATGGCCGGCGGTAATCCCATGGCATAATTGAACACTTTAAAGCGATCGATCCACCCTTTAAACTTAATATTCCACACGTACTCGGCGCCAATGGTGAATTCCCCTTCCCTCGGTTTGGGATGGCCATTGATGGTTACCCCTTCTTCATACAGTAAACTGTCTTTATAATCGAAGAGTGAACATAAAGCTATGTTGTTTAGAGTAGAAATTTTGTAAACCACATGATACCATTTTTGAGCTTCCAGTACTTTATATCCAGAAGCCCAAATTCGCGTCCACTTCTGATCATTGCCATCAGGAGTTTGAATATAAACTTCAGGATAAAGCGTAACGCCGTCTCCATAATCATGCATCCATAAACGATAGGAAAATTGCCAGTCGTCCCAATGATACTCAGGCTGTTTCATGAAAAGGCTGGGGCCATCGCGTAGTTCTTCGGCTTTAAACCAAAAATCGATGGTCATCTCATCGGAATTCATAAAGGCAGCCGGTTGATCGATACGCAAAAAGCTGGTATCTCCTTCAAAATACATGGCATATTGACCAAAAGCCGGGTCATCCATGGAATATTGGGGATTTCCATAAAAATTAACCGTCTGATGGTATTGAGAAGAATCGTAAGGTAAACCGGAACCGTTTTCAAATTCAAGGTCCAGAACTTCGGTCTGATCTTCCCATACGGCAACGCCATAATAGGCTGAGTCGCGAACAAAAGAGGGCAAGGTACTACTGGTGTAACCGGAAGAGTTTTGCACCTCAATATAATAACGAATTTGAGTACCTAAGGGCTGCCCCGGGATGGTGGCTGTGTAGTAGTCCCCTTGCTGGGTCATACCAATAGAGGTAAAATCAGCGCCGGTTGAATAGTAAACCTTTGCGCTGGTAACATCGCTGCCATAATTCACAATATCCGCTTTGACCAAAATATCCTGATCAGGGGCTACGTGTTGATTCTCTTCCCAGTTCACCCAGGCAATAATTGGTGGAATATCGTACTTACGAACCACATCACTAATACGATATTCATCAATAATGCCATCAATAAAACCACCGCCCATTACCGATGTGCCGATTTTCAAAGGCGCCGTATCTGTGGCTCGGGGGGGCGGGACATCCGGATCATAAGGAAAAACTTTAAAATCCACCAGATTTCCATCTTTGTCATGAACAATGCTGGCTATATAGTGGTGGTCGGCATCGCGAATAAATATCCAATGGTAGGTTACGCCAGGAGAAATGACGCCCCACGTTCCCTCAATACGGATCAGTTCATCATCCGGAAATTCCGATCGATAGAAAGGTCCAAAAAAACGAAGGAAACCTAAATAGACGGTCTCCTGGGCATAATTCCATTCCTTGGCCAGTAACATAGGACGCCAGTGCCAGTCATCGGTCGATTCCCCGATAGTCAAAAAATTGACCCAACCTTCCATGGTCCAGCTACCGCTCAGGCGTAATGTAATCGTATCTGGCACAATAATGTAAGTTGAATCTGAACGGGCGTCGTTTTTAAGATAGGCTGCCTGACCTAACTCCGGCACGTCCGTGTTATCAATATAAGTAATTGTCCCATACCCAATTCCATCGCCTGACATGGGCGAAGCATTGGTCAGGTCCCCATCGAAATGCATCAGCAAAATCGTATGCTCGTCAACCGTGTAGGGTTTCCTCCAATCTTCAACCTGAGCTTGGAGCGATGATAGCGAAAATAACATCATCGCTATCAGCAATATAAAGATTGGTAGCAATTTTGGCATTTTCATAACGCCTCCTTTTTGTTAATAAAACGGTTTTTAATTATGAAAATTGATTTAAGCTGATTCCCTTTCGACTAATGTTGTTTTTAACTCTTCCTTTCTTACCGCGTCTTTTTTTTCTGGATTGTTTATCAATTCCAGCAACAACGAACAGGCGACTTTTCCCATTTCATAAGCCGGTTGATGTACCGTTGTAAGCGGAGGATTCACAAAAGATGAAATCGGATTGTTGGAAAAGCCCACAATTCCCATATCATCGGGGATTCTAATTCCTTTTTGCTTTAGAACATCATAGGCACCAATAGCAACCGGATCATTAACCGCAAAAATAGCATCCGGCGGATCTGAAAGGTTTAATAAAGCTTGCATTCCATCGCGCCCATCCTGCTCCTGTAAACCACCCCAGTAGGTGTACTCTGTCCTTGGCGTTATTCCGTTTTGTTTTAAGGCATCGCTGTAACCCCGGTAACGGTTAAGAGAAATGTTTAAATTTTTACTGCCAGCTAAGTGGCCAATTTTTTTGTATCCTTTTTTTATTAACAATTCGGTAACCTTAAACGCGCCATCGTAATCATCAACCACCACCTTGCTGGCTTGCAGATCTTCGCAAACGCGGTCAAAAAAGACGATTTTGCCGTCCTGCTCCATAAATTTTTTAAAGTGATCGGAATTGGTGGTGGTCTGCGAAATTGAAACCAGCAAACCGGAAACATGGCTGGAAATAAAGGCATTTAAGTTCAGAATTTCGCGCTCCATCTGTTCATTGGACTGAGCCACGAGGATCACATAACCCGCTTCATAAGCGACCTCTTCGATACCACTAATCACAGCGGAAAAAAAGTGGTGTTTTATTTCCGGCACAATAACACCGATACTATTGGATTTTTGACGTTTCAGACTGCGGGCCAGGTAGTTGGGACGATAATTCATCTGGCGTGCGGTTTCTTTCACCAGACGTTTGGTTTCTTCATTGACGTCGGGGTGGTCGCGCAGAGCGCGGGACACAGTAGTGTAATGCAGATTCAATTTAGCGGCAATGTCTTTGATGGTCGGATACGTTTTCAACGCCTTTTCCTCACACGTTATCGCACACGTGTGCAATATAATGGATTGTTTCTCGCTTCGCAAATTTTTTTTTAAAAACTCGGAACAAAAAGTACACAACCTCTTATATTTTAACCGAAATTTATTTAAAGACACAGCTTATTAAAAACCCTTAAAAACGGTACATTTCGAAGACAGGCTCTGCTGAATGAAGGACAGATTTCAAAAATGTAAATTTAGCTTTTTCCCCTTCCCATGGTAAAAGACAAAAATCTTCGCACGTTAATATGTTTAATTAAAATAGAAGATCTTTAGCCCTCTCCACCAAATAAAAAGAAAGGCGTTCTGCTACAATACAGAACGCCTTTTGCCTAAATGTAGCTTTTGTTCGGATGAACCTGGAACTACATGATCAATCTGATAAGTTTATCAACGTAACAACATCATTTTCTTAGTTGTTGAAAATTGTTGTCCGATGCTCAGCCTGTAAAAATAGAGACCGCTGGGCAAATGTTCCGCATTAAACACAACCTGATAGGTTCCTGCCTTTTGCCGAGCATTTACCAATTCTTTAACCAGTTGCCCCCGCGTATTGTAAACCATTAATCTTACCGTTTGAGCTTTGTTTCCCGATGGTTTGATTGTGTAGCGAATGGTCGTATTAGGATTAAAGGGATTAGGAAAATTTTGTTCCAGTTCAAAATGTTTTGGTTGGCCAGTCAGCGGTTCATTGTCAATAGCCGAGTAGATGCCACTGGGATCGATCATAGCAAAGGATGTGGCCCACCGTCCGTCTTCCTGGGCAAAAGGATCGAAATCGCCGCGCGTCCAGGCATACTGATTAAAAATCCAGAAGTTGTATTGATTATCCGGGTCTAATGCAATTGCGCTGTAATCACCCCAGCGGTTACCGACGTGTATCGGCAGACCTGTCCGCACATAGTAATCCAGGCCCTCGTGCATCACCTGAGTGGGCTGTACCTGGCCCGGTGCATCGGTGCTTTGATGCACAGTAAAATACGATCCAGCGTACATGGAATCGCCCACAACCGAAAAAGCAATGCCAATGTCCCCCTTGTAATTGGAGGCAATAGCCGGATATCCAGTGTAGGCATCCGTTTGCACGTCATTAGCGCCCACAAAACCCTGTTGTTCCAGAACCAGGGCATTGAGGTCAGTAGTATTGGCCGCAAACCAGAACACGGTTGCCTGGCCGGCATCGGCTCCGGAAGGTGGATTTACCGTTGATGCGCCCAGCAGAGTATCCCCACGCCAGAAGCAACTTTGCGCCCTATCATCGCCAAAGTCAATTTTGATCTGACTGTCTTTCTGCGGCGCTTCGGGCACTCCGAGCGCGTTATCGTGGATTTCACCAGGATTTAAAAACTGCACATTAAAAAAGGGCCCACCTGCGCTGCCCAGCGGATCATCCACACGAAAGACGGCAATCAGATCGTCATTGCCCGCGCCATCATCCCATTCAGAGCTGTACAAAAAGGTACCCACTGAACCATTTGTACTGGTCGGTTGTGGCCCGGACATGATCGCTGGAATTAGAGTGAAAGCCTGGCTTGTTAAACCGCTCTCGGTAGAAGGATCATAGACATTCACAGTAGAGGTATCTGTTCCTGTGTACAGCCCTTTGTCCAAAATCCACAAGCGGGATGCCTGGTAAAGATTGGTTCCAAAGCTGAACATGTTCCCGGTAATGTAGATCGCTTCGGAACTGACCGCCAACCCGGGAAAATCCAGCCAGGTGTCGATTCCATTCACCGATAACTTGGTGGCAATTCGCTGAAAATACCAACCATCATTGGGATTATTGGTCGCAGAAACGGCAAGGTGAATATAATTAATGTTGCCGGTATCGCTTTGTTCATCAGCGATGACCACATAGCGGTCGTTGTACGCATCGTACACCACGCGCGGGTCAAAAAGATCCGAAGGTGACGTGGCGGCAAAAAAATCATTTAAGCCTTCGCTGTGTTCCAGCACACGATCTACCTTAGTGTACCATTCAATAGCCGTATTGACAGCCAGCAAAAAGTGGTTTGGCCCCACACAACCTGTATTATCTGGAGGCGACTGGGCAAAACCATTGTAGGTTTTATCTGTATCATAATTAATGGATTCGGTCACCGGACCATCTATAAACGGGAGATTAGTCGTAATGGCCGCTTGTTCGCTCTTTTGCAAAGCATTCGGCCCTTTGGGCATTTTAATTATATGCTTTTGCCGGTAAAGATTAAACGCTGCCCCGGCTGACAATCGGGGCTGGATGGCCTGTCGGTAGGTCGAAATTTGATTTGATTTGGCCTGAACAGTGGTTAAAAGCAACAGAGATATTAAAACAAAAACAATAGGACGCATTAAAACATTTTGCATTGTTTCCCCCAATATTTTTTTGATTCGTCCAAAAATAAGTAGAATTTGGTGGTTATAAAATAGCCAATATCACAAAATCAATTGTAGAAATTTTCAAGATTTAAGGCTAAAAGATCTGACTCAACCTACCATAAATATACCAAGCCAGCATGGCCGCAAACATCAATGAACCCCAAAGAAAACAGCAAAGCCATTAATGCACAAAAGAGCATTTTTTAATTAAAAGTTACGAATTACGAATTATTTTGTGAACCGACGCGTCATTCTGAATCCCGATTCATCGTGAGGAAAATCCCTTTCATTGGAAGATTAAGTTTCCTCCTGAAGCGCTTTGCGCAAATGAAGATCAATGGTTGAAGGCCTTTGCCGGGCATGTTTTCTCAAGTACCAACAACCCGCGTTTTAAATCGGTTAAAACATTTTACACATATTCCATGCCAAAAACAAAAGGTGACGCTAACTGATTGCATTTTTACAGTGTAACTCTAAATTCAGAACTGCATCAAAATTAAAGCAATTAATATATTTTTGTGTTAACTTAAAACTGACTGATAAAAACCGTTTGTAACTACAAATTCGTCAATGGCTGAAAGAACAGCCGACACTTACTACAACCGAAGAACAAATGATTAATTAAAGGAGACTAAAATGGCAGAACAGGCAAAAACCTACAAATTCAAAGCCGAAGTCAATCAGTTACTGGATATTTTGGTCCATTCCCTGTACACCAATAGAGAAATATTTTTAAGAGAATTGATCTCCAATGCTTCCGACGCGCTGGACAAAGTACGTTTCGAGCTGACCCGCGGCAGCGATGTTTTGGATAAAGATTTACCGCTGGAAATCAACATTGAACTGGATAAAGACAAAAAATGGTTAAAAATCAACGATACCGGAATCGGTATGACCAGAGAGGAGGTCGTCAAAAATATTGGCACCATTGCCAAATCGGGTACTGCCGAATTTCTGAATAAACTGGCCAAAGAGAAAAATGCGCAAGATTTATCCAGCATTATTGGTAAATTTGGGGTTGGTTTTTATTCGGTTTTCATGGTAGCCGATACGGTGGAGATCGTCAGTAAATCCTATCTGAAAGATGAACCAGCGGTTAAATGGATTTCTGATGGTAAAGGCAGTTTTAAGGTAATGGAGTTAGAAGAGACCCCAAAGCGCGGCACGACCATTACCGTTTACTTAAAGGAAGATGCCAAAGAGTTTGCCGAAGACTGGCGCGTTAAGGAAATCATCAAAAAGCATTCGAATTTCATCAATTTTGACATTAAAGTAAACGGAGAAAAAGTTAATACCATTCGGGCTATCTGGCGAGAGCCCAAATCGAGCATTAAAAAAGAACAATACGAAGAGTTTTACAAATTTTTAACCTACGATCCTGAACCACCACTGGATGTCATCCATGTTGCCGTGGATGCGCCGGTACAGTTCTACAGCATCATGTTCATCCCTCAAAAAAATTACAATATTTTTGGATTTAATAAAGAAGATATTGGCCTGGACCTTTACGTACGCGGCGTGTTAATCCAGCACAAATTTTCTGATATTATCCCTGAATATTTAGGCTTTGTAAAAGGGATGGTAGATTCACCCGACATTCCTCTGAATATCTCCCGCGAAACCCTGCAGGAAAATCGAGTTGTATTAAAGATTAAACAGGTGCTGGTCAAACAGGTCCTTTCCCATCTTGAAAAAATGGCTCAGAAAGAACCCGAAAAATACAAAACATTCTGGAACGAACACAGTAAGATTTTTAAACTGGGCTATCAGGATTACAGTAATCAGGAAAAATTCGTTGAGCTTTTACGTTTTGATTCATCTGCACTGGAAAAAGAGGGTGAACTCACTTCACTGGCCGAATATGCTTCCCGCGCTAAACCGGAACAAAAGGAAATTTACTACATTACCGGAACAAGTCGCGAAGCCCTGGAAACCGACCCTCATCTGGAAATTTTTAAACGCAAAGGCATCGAGGTACTCTACATGTACGACCCGGTCGATGAGTTTGTCATTACAGGATTAAACAAATACAAAGACGATTTTACCTTTGTGGCCGTGGAGCATGCCGACATGGCTAAGTTAGAAAAATTTGAAGATGTGATCAAAGATGAAGAACCGGTAGAAGAACTGAGCAAAGGGGAAGAGAAAGTCTTTCAAAAACTTTTGGATAAAATGCGCGATATCCTGGGCGACCGCGTAACCGAAGTGCGGGAATCGAAACGTCTGAAAGACAGCCCGGCCTGCCTGGTCAGTCCTGATGGACAAATGACCTCGCAAATGCAGAAAATTTTACAAATCATGAACAAAGACACAACGATTCCCAAAAAGATCTTTGAGGTCAATAAAGATCATGCGCTCATCCGAAACCTTTTGCGCATTTACAAAAACGATCCCAAAGATCCTTTTATTACGGAAGCCACCGAACAGTTGTTTGAAACGGCTTTGCTCATGGAAGGCTATTTAAACGACCCGCACAAGCTGGTACGCAGAATGGAAACCATTTTGACCAAAACCAGCGAGTGGCACCCTCAGAACAAAGCACAAGAATAGTAAGAAAGGCGGACATGATTCCGCCTTTTTATTTTTGATTTCTTCTCCGCATTTTCCGCGCTGACGTTCCATGTACATTAAGTATGGTTTATGCAAACAAACAAAATGTTAATCTCTTTGCCTCCAGGACCAAAATTTTCTTCGTTTTTAATTGAATTAATCTAAAAATTTATTAATTTTACTGTTACACAAAAATAAGATAAGGAGGACAATCTTATGCGAATTAATTTTAAATGGGGTTTGATCATTACACTGGCCCTTTCATCCATGATCTTTGCTCAGAATGCCTGGATTAATGAAATCCATTACGACAACTTCGGTACTGATGAGGGCGAATTTATTGAAGTGGTCATCGAGAACGCCGGAAATTACAATCTGGCAGACTTTGCCGTAGATCTGTACAACGGAAACAACGGCGCGGTTTATGATACGAAGACACTGGATCAATTTGTAGAAGGTGCCACCACCGGTAACTTCACCTTTTTTTATTACACCTTCCCATCCAACGGTATCCAGAATGGATCGCCAGATGGTATGGCTCTGAGCTATCAGGGCACGGTTATTAGCGGCCAATTTTTGAGTTATGAAGGAACCTTAACCGCCACAGACGGGCCAGCCAATGGCATGACATCTGTAGATATTATGGTTTCAGAACCGGACAGCGTGGGATATTCTCTGCAATTAGGCGGCAGCGGAGTAACCTACGACGCCTTTTCCTGGCAGGAACCTCTTCCGGCCACGCCCGGCGCGATCAACCAGAATCAGGAATTTAGCAGCAGCATTAAACCCGAACCCAGCAATCACGTGACAGATTTTGCCGTGGATTCTGTAAAAACCTACGCTGTGTATCTGAGCTGGAGCGGAGCTACCGGCAGCGTTTTGCCCGACAAATATTTGCTTTTAGGCGTAAAAGATGGCGTCGCCTTCCCGAGCGTAGTTGATGGAACGCCTTTTGCCGATGACGCCGACGCCACTGACGGAATAGTGGCTTTTAACCTGCTACATCAAGATGGCAAAAACACATTCACCATTAGCGGAGTGGAAAGTGAAACTCTTTATCATTTCCGCATTTACCCCTACACCAATGCTGGCAGCAATATCGATTTTAAAACGGACGGCGCCATCCCGGAAGTCAGCGCCACCACATTGGCAGCACAAATTTACTCCATTGCCCAGATTCAAAAAACACCAGACGGCCTGGAAGGCGATTCCCCTATGCTGGGACAGGTTGTAACCATCGAAGGCGTGGTTACCGCTGTTAGCTCGTTAAGTATTTTTGTACAGGATGCCGATACGGCCTGGAGCGGCGTCAATGTCTTTGATTCAGATCTGGCTGCTCAGGCTCATTTGGGTGACCAGGTGCGCGTAACTGGTGTTGTGGATGAGTATTATGGTAAAACGGAGATTAAAGACCTCAGCGCCTTTACCATATTGGCTCAAAACGAAGCCCTGCCCAACCCCATAGCCTTGCCTACCGGGCAGGTAGCGCAAGAAAAATACGAAGGCGTTCTGGTAACCGTTAACAATGCGACCTGCACCAATCCCGATCTGGGCTACGGCGAATGGGAAGTGGACGACGGCTCCGGCCCCTGCCGCATTGATGACCTGATCTTTGCCTTTACCCCGGAGCAAGGCCAGATGTACACCGTTACGGGCGTGGTTGATTATTCATTCAGTAACTACAAAATTGAGCCACGCAGCGAAAACGACATCATGTTGATCAGCAATGCTCCGCTGATCACCTTTATCGGAAATTCGGCGCTGGCTCCCCAGGCCACCGAAGATTTTACAGACACCGTAAAGGTAACCGATAACGGTACGGTTGTTCAGGTTGAACTCCGCTACCGCGTTAATGCCGGCGACACCATGAGCGTTTCAATGACCGGCAGCGATTCGATTTTTGTGGGCACCATCCCGGCCAGCGCTTACAATGACGGCGACAAAGTGGAATACTGGGTCTATGCCGTCGATAACGACAATCAGGTTAGCACCAGCGAAGTGCAGGGCTTTTTTGCCGGTAACACGCCCATTGCCGTACTCAAACAAATCGACGATGAGGGAATTTTGATTGTGGATGGCTTTTACGCCCGAACCAGCGGCGTGGCCACGGTAGCCAACGGCGTGTTCGATGCCAACCATCTCTCGGTCTTTATTCAGGATGAAAATTACAGCGCCATTAACGTATTCAAATACAATGCGGCCGATTTTACCATTACCGAAGGTCATAGCTACACCGTTGTTGGCCAGCTTACCCAATACAGAGGTTTAACCGAAATTGTGCCCAATGATCCTCAAACCGATATTATTGATAATGGTGAAGCCACCATGCCTGAGCCTTTAACCGTGACCTTAAATGTTTTATTGAGTTCTCCGGAAACTCTGGAAGGCCTGCTGGTGAAGGTCGAAAATGCAGATACTGTAGCCGGTGAAGGTCAATGGCCGGAACCGGGCAACAACGCCAATTTGACCATTACCGATGACGGGGGGGTAACCCAGGTCACTCTGCGCATCGACAAAGACACCGATGTTGACGATGCCGGGGCTCCAAGCTGGCCGCAGACCATTATCGGTATTTTTTCTCAATACGATTCTCAGGCGCCCTATCTGGACGGCTATCAAATTTTGCCGCGCTCCACTTCCGATTTGAGCGGCTTAACGGGCATCGAAACGTCTGCTTCGGCGCTCATTCCACAACGCGTTTCCTTACAACCCGCTTTCCCAAATCCGTTCAATCCATCCACCACTTTGACCGTTGAAATTCCGCCTCAGATAGCCGGTAAACAGAGCGTGCATCTTGAGATTTACAATGTGTTGGGACAAAGAGTGGCCACCCTGGTAAAGGGCAAAAAATTAACGGCCGGCCTGCATCCTTTTCAATGGCAGGCTACTTCTGACAATGGATCAACGCTGCCAACCGGCCTCTATTTTGCCGTTCTTAAAATCAATAATAAAATTTGGACGCAAAAGTTAATATTATTAAAATAGAGGTCTTAAAATCAGAGTCTTGTTTAAAAAGGTTGAACGGCCCTGTGCTGTTCAACCTTTCATTATCTCTAAGGAGTTCGTGGAATGCATCGCATATTTTTTATTCTGTTTTTACCCCTCCTGTTAATGGCGCAGGAGCATTTATTAATTACCGAGGTTTTTGTCCCGCCTTCGGGCGAAACGGAAAAGGCGTTTGTTGAAATTTACAATCCTTCGACGCAAACCATTTCTTCCGGCGATCTTTACCTGGCTAATTACAACACCTACTACCAGATGGTGGCCGATCAGTTTCCGGCGACCAACCAGTTCTTTGTGGCCCGCTTTCCTGCGCTTACTCTTCAGGCCAATCAGGTGGCCGTCGTAGCTCTGGATGGCGCTGGCTATTTTGCCGCTTTTGGCAAACACGCCGATTTTGAAATCAAAGGAACGGACGATCAAACACCGGATATGGATGTGGTACGAATGGGCAGCAATCCTTCGCTGGAAACGGTCAAAGGGATGATGATTCTTTTTAGCTGGAATGGCCAGGACGACCTGGTGCAGGACGTCGATTACTT
Organism: Caldithrix sp.; assembly: GCF_056497305.1. NCBI lineage: Bacteria > Pseudomonadati > Calditrichota > Calditrichia > Calditrichales > Calditrichaceae > Caldithrix > Caldithrix sp. The sequence goes on from NZ_JBSMDE010000075.1 coordinate 11,305, forward strand.
GCCCTGGGGTCTGATAGCTTTTAATGCCACCTGGATGGACAAGAGCGGTCAGCAAATAGACGGCCCCGATGCCGACAGCAATCCCAGCTCCTATCTTGCCGATTTGCCAACCAACCAGCAAAAAGCCATTTCTTCCATCCCTTCCGGCCAGAGCTTGCAACGGGATGGCACCGTGGAAATCGATGAAATCACCAACGGCGGCAATGGAATTACCGGCCACAACGAAGCCAGCGAAAATTTTCAGCAGAGTTTTAAAACAGCCGCGCCCACGCCCGGCAGCTTTAGCCAGGTTGCCGGCGACGGTAGCGGTTCGGCGCAAATTAGCCCAACCACCGTAAGCGCCGGTGAAGTGTTCGACTTAACCATCCAGTTTTCCACCTCGGACAGTTATGAGCTGACCACCATCCGCGTTACGCTTCCTGAGGATTTTAGCTGGTCGCAAAACAGCAGCGATCTTTCCTTAAGCGGCCCGGCGTTCACCTCGGCGACCATTTCCATTGATCAGAATCAAATTTTAATCGAAAATGCCCGGCTGACCAGTCAGCAGGACGGCTCGTTACTCATCAAAAATGTTCAAGCTGCAAGCGCAGAAGGTTCTTACCCCATAGCCATCGAAACGGCCACCTCCGGCGGAAATTTAACGGCCATTGCCGTGTTCCCGTCGCTCACCGTACAAAAAAAATTGACTATTGCCGATATTCAGAACAATCTTTCTCAATACGAAGGTCAGGCCGTGACCATTGAAGCCGTGGTAACCATTGGCGTAAACATCACCCGTACCGATCGTTGCGACGCTTACGTTCAGGATGAGTCGGGACGTGGCATCAACTTAAGCGATGCCAGCACAAACTACCCGGAACTGGTAAGGGGCAATCGTCTGAAAATTAGCGGAACGGTTACCGAATATGTCAGTTCCACAACCGGCGATGCCACCACCGAATTAACTAATTTTACGCTGCAGCTCCTTTCTACGGGCAACGCCATTCCCGGGGTTAATTACTTCACCTGTGCGGAGGCCAACAACATCGATCTGGAAGGGACTTTTATTGAAACAGCGGGCGTCATTACCGACAAGGCCGAAAACATCGGTGGCGGCACCAACATGACCATCGACGACGGCACCACGCCCCTGCAATTACGCATCTGGGATTCTTCCGGTCTCGATCTTAGCCCATTCAATGTCGGCGACACCATTGTCGTACGCGGCCTGATCGATAGCTACCGTAAAGCGGCGCAATTAGTCGTTGCTTACCAGGAAGACATTCAAAAAGGATCCATCCCCCAGACCGTGGCCGGCAGTGGAAAGGTACTGGTTCAACCTGACAGTGTCGGAAAAGCGCAAACCACCTCGCTCACCTTTTCTCTTTTGCCAACCATTGATGACACTCTTTCTCGCTGCGCTTTGATTATCCCCAATGACTGGCAATGGAGCGGCGCGCAGGAAGACATTCAATTAAAAGGCGAGTTTAGTCAGGCCGACTTGTCCATTTCCGGGCAACAAATTTTACTGCAAAATTTCCAGCTAACCCTGCAGGAGAGCGCGGCTTTAACCATCCTCAACATGGTCAGCCCGGATCGGGACACCGTTTCGGTTTTTCAGGTAAAAACCGGCGCTGCCGGCGGCCCGTTGTTAGCCGTTGCCGAAGCGCCGCGCGTTATTGTTGGCCAGGGGAGTAATCGCCCCTTCATTTCCATTGAACAGGCCAGGCAGAAAGCCATCGGCTCGAAAATCACGGTTAAAGGCGTCATCACCATTGGCGCCGGCATTTTGCGCACCAATTTCACAGACGCCTATCTGCAGGATGAATCCGGTTATGGGCTGAACATTTACCAGGGCGGGGGACTCGATGCCCGAATTAAACGCGGGCGCCTGGTTATCATTTCCGGTGAATTGGATGAGTACCAGGGTAAAAAGGAAATCGTCAATTACACCCTGACGGTTCTCAAGGACAATGTCGCAATTCCGGGCATCCGTAAACTAAGTACAATCGAAGCATCCAGCCTGAAATACGAAGGCAGTTATGTTGAGATTAAAGGATTGATTTCAGGCATTCAATCTACTGGCGGCGGCACCAACATTTACGTGAACGACGGCTCAGGGGAAGTCACCGTTCGCGTCTGGGACACGGCCGGCCTGGATTTGAGCGGCTATGAAATTGGCGATTACGTTCAAATTCGCGGAGTCGTGGGCATTTACCAGGGAGCTGGACAAATTCTGTTAGGATATCAAGAAGACATTCAGCGCCCGGAAGCGCCGGAAGGACGCGTTTTCCTCAAAGTACCCAACCGGCCTTTTGTTCCGGATCAGGGCGAAAAATTGCCCATTGAATACCAGGCCGGCAGCAAAAGCAGCCACGTGACCCTGCGTATTTTTGATTTGGCCGGCCGTCTGATTGCCACGCTCTACGATGGCGACGGGCTGCCTTTCCCCATCACCAAAGAGTGGGATGGAACAGACCAATTAGGAGAATGGGTGGGGCTGGGTACCTACCTCTGCCATTTAGAGGTAGTGAGCAACACCGATGGTAAACGTACTGTAAAAATTGCCCCCATAGTTGTGGGTACGGTTTTGAAATAGAGGAAGAAAAAAATGCACGTTCGAATGTTAATAGTCATTGTCCTTTTACTGTTTTTAAGCGCCATTGGTCGGGCGGGTGTGTTCGACAGCCGCTATCCTTCAGCCCGGGCCACCGCCCTTTCTGAAGCGCTGGTTTCCATGCCCGATGCCTTCTGGGCGCCCTACATCAATCCGGCCATTCTGGCTGGTATGCAACACTGGCAGGTCGGTTCTTCTGTACAGCGTCTGTACAATCAACCCTTTTTACAAAATGCTTTTTTTGGCGCGCTTCTGCCCTTACCTTCCCGTTTTGGCAGTTTAGCGGTCAATTTCGAATTCTTTGGCGTAAAATACCAGGGCAATACACTTACTCAGGAGAACACCCTTACCCTTTCACACGGATTTTACTTGCTGAACGACATCCACTCCTATCTGTCCCTGGGCTACAATCTAAAATACTACTACCTGGACCTGGGGCGTTCCATTGAAGATCGCAATCTGGGGTCTGCGGGCGCCTTTGGCCTTGACTTAGGATTGCAGGCCAGCCTGTACCGGCGCGTCTTTGCCGGCGTCTTTGCTTACAATATTAATGCTCCAACTCTGGGCCAGCAGGTAAAATATGATCTGCCTCAGCGTGTGGTCATTGGCGTTGGTTACCGGCCCATTACCGAAGTCATCACAACCCTGAGCATTGATAAAACCGTGGGATTTGACAGCCAGGCAGCCGTGGGCGTGGAATTCTGGCCGGTTCACTGGTTAGCCCTGCGCGCCGGAGCCAGCTCTACGCCCAACAGAATTTCCGCCGGATTCGGTATTAAATTTAAAGGATTGGCCCTGGACTATTCGTTCCGTAATCATCCGGTTTTACCGGAAACACACAAAATCGGTCTTATTTATCAATTTGGAAATCAATAACACGGCACGAAAGGTCAAACAACCTGGTTTTACCGATGAACAGTAAACTTAAAAGCAAAAAACAAAAAGTGGCATCATGAAAGCGAATCCCCTATTCAATACGGCCGACAGACGTCCGCAGGGCAAATTATGGCGCTTGCGTTGTGTTCTTGTCCTTGTCCTGTTGAGCCTTTTGTACAATCCACTGCCAGCCGGCGCTCAACAAAAAATCGACGTCAATCAGGCTACCCTGCAAGAAATCAGCGCTCTGCCTATTCCACAGGAACTGGCCCGGGCCATTTATCAGCGCATTCAGTTTAAGGGCCCCTTCCAGAGCATTTACCAGTTATGGGATGTGCCTGGCATGGACGCCAATAGTTTCAAAACATTAAAGCAATGGATCAAAATTGAACCCATCCCGCCAGCCTCTCCGGTGCAGGAGCGGATTGAGCAGATTTATTTCCGGCTCGATCGTTGGAGCTCCACCGAAGGCATTAACAATGATTTGATCGATTTGTGGATTGAAAAGGCCCTGGAACCGGCCAATATTAACCAGCTGGGTTACGAAGACCTGGTCAATTTGCAAAACGTTTCTCCGGTGGATGCGGTAGCCATCCTCAAACAACGGAAACTGGTGCACTTTTTTCGGGATACGCGCGATTTACGCTACACCCCTGGATTGTCCAACTACGCCTATCGCAGCCTGAGAAATTTTGTGCAATTTAAGGACGAAACTTACGCCAACTGGCACGGCAGCTTTCTGTTACGCATGGACAATGCCCCCTTCATCGCCGAAGAAGCCGAACAGTCGCCGCAGGCCCAATTCCTGGATGTGGGGCAGGAAGCCGCAGGAAGCAACTTAACGCAAATCCCAACCGTCTTTTCCAGATTGCGTCTCACCAGGGGCAAACATCTGGACATGGGCATCAGCTATGTGCGCGCCAATGGCGAACCCATGATTTACGCTTTAGACCATCCCGTACATCTGCCAGAAGCTAAATTTCATTTAACTTTTAAAGACTGGCGCTGGAAGGCGCTGCAAGTGAAAAAATTGGTCTTCGGTTACTACAAAGTAACTCTGGGACAGGGTGTTATTTTTGAAAACACCGATTTTTTTACGCCCCGCAAATCCGGCTATGGTTTTCGTAAACGCTTTAACGGTATTTCCGGAGATTTGTCCCGCAACCGGGAATTTACTCTGCGCGGCGCTGCTTTTGAGGCCATGTACCGGAAGTTGAGGGCCATCGGCTTTGTTTCCTTTGACCGGCGTGACGCTATTTTGAACAAAACGCAGTACAATGGTAAGCCCTCTTTCAATCACTTTATTGTGCTGGATCAGCGTTTTCGGTTTGCGCCGGGCGACACATTGCGCGGGCCCAACAATCAAAACCTGAGCTGGTTGAATGCAGTTAATGAACTGACCTACGGCGCCCATTTACAATACACTTTTACGCCGGGTACCTTTTTAGGGCTAAGTTACTACGAAAGCGCTTACGATCATTACCTGGACCCCGACCCTTACCAGGTTGTGGGCGCCGACAATTCGGGCAATCAAAATTGGGACATTCGTCAAAGTACCGCAGACAGCGAAATTAAACAGGCGTACGGAGGAGCGGCTTCCCGAGGTGAAAATCTATTCTGGAGCCAGGCGGTTTCTTTTCGGCGCGTCTATGGATTTAATTTTCAAACGGTCTGGAACAATCTGGCCTTTCAGGGCGAATATGGCCTGCTGGACAAGAGCGGTCCTGGTTTTAAACTTTTTGATGGCCCCAAAGCCCTGGTTGCTTCGTTGTACTGGCAACAGGAAAGTTTTAATCTGCTTTTACTTTACCGCAATTACGACATTGGTTACGACAATCCCTACCAGCGTTCGTTTTCTAACTACCGGCGCTACAAAGGAACCATCTTTGAAGACTATTATTATCTGCAAACTCCGCTTTACGGTCAGTTGTACAGCAACAATCCCCAGCCCCAGGCCGAGGCCGGCTTTTATTTGAATGCCTATTACCAGATCATTCGTCAGTTAACCATGCGTCTGGAATATGACAACTGGACGCGTAAAGCAGACCGCGCCAAAAATTACCGTTTGGTGGGTACTGTGGACTACCGTCCGGTTTACCCTCTCGATCTTCAGATCCGGCACAAATGGCAATCGCGTGAACCGCAAAACGATCTTACGCCCAATCAGTTCTACAAGAACTACGAACTGCGCAGCCGTTTACGCTTCCGTCTTTCAGGCTACGATGCTTTTGATCTGTTGTACGCCAATTCAAAACTCATCGTCCACCCCCGGCCCCGGGTTTTTGGCGATTTTGTGCTGGATGGCGAAGCCCTGGGCGTGAATTACACGCACAATTTCAACAACAATTTTCGACTGAGTGGCATGTTGCTGTACTACAAAGGCTTTTTCTGGAATTTTGAAGAAACACAATTTATGGTTATGGACAGTCCCCGTGGCGCGCTACGTTTCTTCTTCTCCGTGTACTCCAGGCTGACCAGTAATTTGTCGCTTCGAATGAAATACACGGCAGATCATCAGAAGGCCATTAATCAGATTCAGTTTCAGCCCTATCAGTCAACCATCGACGCAAATCCGGGCAAAATGTTTGGCGCCCTGTGGAAACGGGCCCAGCAACACTTTTTTTATCTTGAAGTCAATTACAATTTTTAAAGAGGCACAGAATGAAAACGATTCACGTAATGCTCATAATACTGATGGCCATGCTTTCCGCTCAGGCTCAGATGGCCGATCTCAATCTGGCGCGCATGCGCTACGGACAGGAAACCACCTTCTATTCGGCTCGCATGTTAGGACTGGCCGGAAGCGGGCTGGCCAACAAGGGCAGCCTGGCTAATGCTTTGCAAAATCCTGCTCTGGTCTCTGCTCCGGCAGGCCGCTTAACCTTGCAGGCCGGAATGATGAGCGACAAACTCATTGAAGATCGGCAATTTCCCTATTACGACTCATTCGCCGGTTTTAATGACTTTGGCTCCTATTCTTTTAATTCTAACTATTATTTCGCCCCCTACTTCATGGCGCGCTACGCACTGCCGCTCGAACAATCGTTTGCCATTCAGGCTGGCATCATGCCCTTCCTGGATTTTCGTTACAACTACGCCGAAGAAGTGCGCGATCCTTTTGACAAAACCGACAAATTACTGGGCTACAACTGGATTGAGCAGACAGGCTTGTTCCGCCAAATATTCGTGGTCATCGGCGCGCAGGTGTTTAACCATTTGAATGTGGGACTTAAAGTGGGACTCCTCACCGGCCAAATCGATTCTACAATGAAAATTCAACCCCGGGTTCCCGGCGACCTCTTTGCGGCCCAACGTGTGGATATCGCACGTAACCTGACCAACCATCCGCTGCTTGTGAATCTCGGCCTGCATTACGCAGTTAACCAGCGACTGGCTCTCGGCGCTTTTGTCCGCTTGCCCTACACACTGGATTTTGACAAGCAGTTGAAGCAAGACACGCTGCAGGTCAAAGAACGGTTCACCTATCCCTTGATCATAGGAGGCGGCCTGGATTACCGTTTTCAAAGTATTCTGGAAGCCCGCGTTTTCCTGGATTTCATCTACCGCTCTTACAGCTCGTTTAAAGTCTCTACCCGCTCAAAGCTGAATTACCGGGATGTTTTTACCCTACGTGCCGGCGCTGAGTACTTCTTCTTTCATGACCAATTACCGTTTCGCATCGGTTTTGCTTACTTTACCTTACCCTACAATCACAACCTGGCCAACACCCTCCTTTCCGTGGGCAGTGGCTGGTATTTAAAGAACTGGCATATCGACCTGGCAGCCGGATTGAACCACCAGGAATTCTACCAGCCCGATCTATTTCCGGACACCATCTACGGGCTGGAAGCGCGCAGCGATCTGGATCGCGTGAAATGGACTAACTATTTCTTCCGTTTTGATGTGACCATTAACCTATTTTAGGCAACAGGAATTAGAACATGTTAAATAAAGCAAAATTTGCCCTGTTTTTAATTTTTTTCCTTATCGGCCTTTTAAATGGGGCCAATGTCAAAAAGATTTACCTTTTTTTTACCAACGATCTGCAAGCGCGTATTGGCGAGCAAAAAGCACGATTCCTGAATCCCAATTTTCCGCCCACACTGGGTGGTGGGGCTTCGGCGGCCACCATCATCAAGTCGGTTAAAAAACGCGCTGCAAAAACAGGGGATCTGGTTCTGTTTCTGGACGGTGGAAATTTCCTGAGCACCACATCCGATTTGGTTAAGCATTCCAGAGGCCGGGCTCTAATTGAATACATGAATCAGATGGGCTATGACGCTGCCGTGCCCGGTGTGGAAGATTTCCGCGTTGCCGGGCCATCCTGGGATGAACTGGCCCAATTGGCCCGCTTTCCTTTGCTGGCCTGCAATGTGCAATCCTATGGGCCCAATCCCTTTAAAGCCTACCAGATTATTGAACAAAATGGCTTAAAAATCGGACTTTTCGGCGTGGTAAGCCAGGTCGTGGAAACCATCGATGAACAGGAGCAAATTCAATCCTTTCGCTTTTTACCGGAATTGAAGGCCGCCAGGCAAACTGTAGAAAAATTAAAAGAACAAAACTGCGATCTGATTATTGCCCTGGCCCACCTGGGCCTGCCCTATGATGCAGAGGAAGATTATCAACTTTTAAAAGAACAGGACCGGCTGCACATTAAAAAAACTTCGTTTTTAACCAGCATGGAATTGGCCCACTATCTGCCTGGCATTGACATCCTGATTTCCGGTCGTTTACGCAGCGGCTACGCACAGCCCTGGGAAGACCCTGTTACACACACCCTGTGCTTTCAAAACTACGCACGGGGTAGCAATCTTGGCGCCGTTGTGCTGCATTACGATCTGCAAAGCAAAGCCATCACCCAATACGACTACTTAAGCAAAGATGGCGCCATGTTGCTGCTCACCAAAGATGAATTTTGGCCCGATGCTTCCATGGCAGCTTTCATCGATAGCTTGCAGAAAGTTTACCATGCAGATGCGGATTCTGTCATCGGCTACACTCTGACCACGCTGAGCCGCAGCACTCAGGGCGAGGCGCCTTTTAATAATTTAATGGCGGATGCCATGTTAGAGGTGAGCAAAGCCGATTTCGCCATGAACAGCTACAACAGCTTACGGCAAAATATCCCCATTGGCCCGATTACCAGGATGGATCTTTTGGACGCCCTGCCCTTTGCCAATCAGCTGGTAGTGGTAAATATCCGCGGGAAAATGTTAAAAGATTTAATAGAACGCAGCGTCCAGGGCACATTCATGGGCCTGGCTATTGCCGGGGGCAAAGTTGTTTATGACTCCCACAAACCGGATGGCCAAAAAGTGGTAAAATTTTTAATACAGGAACAACCGCTGGACATGGCCAAAATGTACCGGGTAGCTCTCTCTTCCTACCTGGCGCAAGGCAATGGCGGCATGACGCCACTCAGTTTTTTGCCAGAAGAACGATTTACGTACATGAAAATGAGCGTCAGGGATGCGGTGGAACGTTTCATTAAAAAGCATTCACCATTACAAATAATCAGGGATGGGCGCTGGATTAGAAAATAAAGGCTTTTATATTTCGACCCAGAACATCCTGTTCATTGTTAAAATCCATTTTAGGGTAGAAATATAAAAGCCGTGTGTGCTCTCTAAATGCCATTAAGCTTAGGAGAGCGCGTCGTCTTTAATGCGAATATTGCTCATTACAAATAGCACTCCAACAAGTACCAGATGTATGACAATGTAAGTTTCCATATTTACCACCAATGTTTAATTTTGTAAATACAAACTGCGAAAAATAGTCCAACGATCAATAAAATGTCTGAAATTTTTGATCTTGAATGGCTCAGAAACAATTTCCGTCAGATTATCAAATTCTACCAGATTAATATTTGATGCTTTATTTTTAATAAAGATAACAGGAATTTTTGCCGTAATCGGGTCGCGCCGTAAACGGCGGAAGAAATCTTGAGGAGCCTGTTCTACAAAGGTTTCGTCCACCACAATAACTTTGGGCCGCTGAAAATGGGCCTTTCTGAAAAGGTCGGATATCTGATTGATGGTAACCAGACGATAGTTGTAAATGCTCAGAATATCCTGTATTAATTTTGCCCGATATGGGTCTTGTTCACAAATAAAAATCTTCATGGTGCCCCCCTTTTAAGTTAATAGTTAACCACGGCATCCGTCAAAACCCGTGCTTTAATGGCCGAAGAAATGATGTTGGGCAGCACTTCCATCAATTCCTGCATGTTTTCCTTGTACACCGTTAAAATATCATCATTAGAAAACGATATCTTAATGGAATAATATCTTCGGCCCTGTTCATCCTGCAGGGTTTCAATTCTAAAATTTCCATCTAAAATTTTATCAATCATCATGACTCCTCCTGAGTTTTTGTTTTTTTAATTGCAACAAACATGCCAATCTGTATCTTATTGTTTTTATTGTAAGTTAAGACAATTACATCTTTGCGCCTCTTAACTTATTGTTTTTTAGTAAATTGTGCTGACCTTAATGTGGATAATTGTATTTTTTACAATTTTAGGGAGGGGCGAATTGCAGAATGTGCAAATCACTCTTTAAGGCGATTCATCAATGTGCGGTAGTTGATATTGAGGAATTCACAGGCCGCTTTTTTGTTTTTACCCACATGTTCATAGACCATTCGGACATACAGGCGGGTCATCTCTTCCAGGGTCAATCGATTATTTAAAGCGTTTTGAAGAATGGGGTTTTCCTTTTCGATTAATTCTTCCGGCAGGTCTTTTACGGTTAATTGCTTGGGATTGAGCACCAACATCCGGATCAATGTGTTTTTAAGCTGGCGCACATTCCCTTTCCATTCCAAACGGGATAAATAGGCTACCAGCATGGGATCAATGCGCGGTACAGACATTTTGTTTTCTGCGCAATAACTTTCTACAATGTGATTAATCAATGCCGGAATGTCATCCGGTCTTTCACGCAAAGGTGGAATGTGAATAGGGATGACGTTCAACCGATAAAACAGGTCTTCTCTAAAGTTGCCTTTTTTTACTTCTTCCACCAGGGAACGATTGGTGGCCGTAATGAGTCGGAAATCGGCGGTTAACTCTTTGGTTCCACCTAAGCGGTAAAAACGTTTTTCCTGAAGGACACGCAGCAGTTTTGCCTGAATGGAAGGAGGCAGGTCTCCGATCTCGTCCAGGAAAAGCGTACCGCCTTTGACCAATTCGATCTTCCCCTTTTTCAGGGATTGGGCTCCGGTAAAGGCCCCTTTTTCGTGTCCGAATAATTCATTTTCCAGAAGCGTTTCGGGCAAGGCTGCAGAGTTAATGGCAATGAATGGTTTGTTGGCCAGCTTGCTACGCCGATGAATATGCTGGGCAATAATCTCCTTGCCGACTCCGGATTCCCCGGTAATGAGCACCGGTTCTGTGGTGTCGCGAATTTGTTCGATTAAATGCAATATTTTTTGCATTTGCTGGCTTACGGCCACAATGCCTTCAAAAACCAGTTTTTCGTTCAATTTCCGACGCAACAGGCGGTTTTCCCGTTCCAGGGCCTGCATTTGTAAGGCACGCCGGACCATTAAAGGCAGTTCGTCTTTAATATTTTCCGATTTAAAAAAGTAGGATGAGGCGCCCCGACGTTGAGCTTCCAGGGCATGTTGATGATCCTGGGAAGAGGTAATGACAATAATCTGGACGTCGGTGCCCTGTGAAACGAAATAATCCAGCAATTCAAGCCCCAGCTCAATTTTGGGCAGGCCTAAATCGAGGATGACAATGTCTGGCAAAAAACGCGTAAATATCTTTTTGGCCTTTTCTACATCCCCGGCAAATTCGAAAATGTAGCGATTCCCCAGCCATTTACGAAAACTTTGTTGCCAGATTACATTATCTTCAACGATTAAAATCTTTTGATTGTGCGGTTGTTTAATCATGGTCTTTCATTGGCCAGTACAAACTTACTTTTGTCCTGCCATCCCTGGACGATTGCACATCTAAAAATCCCTGATGCGCCTCCACGATTTTCTGGCTGATTGCCAACCCAAAACCAGGATGCCCGTCTTCCTTCCAGGTTGTAAAATAGGGTGTCCTAACCCAGGGTAAAAAATCGGGATTAATACTTGAACCCTCATTAATAATCGTTACAATCAGCCATTCTTTTAGAAAAAAATGCAAATCCACCCTGGCCTTTGAAATTTTTACCCGGATTTTGCCGGCATCCTGCCGCGAAGCTTTAAAGGCATTCATCAGGGCCTCTTTCACGGCCATATTAAAAAGCTCAAGGTCTACCTCAATGGTGTCGGTCTCTGTAATCCCCGAATATTCCACTTTTTCCCGTAAAATCCTGAAAGCAGGCTCGTCCAGTGTGGCATGGATGAGCTCTCTGATGTTTACTTCGGTTTTAAGGATTTCCAGATCCCGCACAAAAAACAACAAGCGCTGATTCAATTTTTCCTGGTATTTTAAGCGCTTTTCAATTTTTTGAGGTTCTTTTTGCGGATCCTGCCAGAGACGCATTAAGGCGTCAATATCATGAATCAGTTGAGAAATTTGATTGCCATATTCCAGGTTCTGCTCGGCAATAAGGTGAGCCGCATGGTTGTTAATCATCCGATGTATAATGCGCCAGTCCCGCACAAAGTGTTTCACTGTTTCTTTTTGTAAATCCTGTTCGGGCAGGATTAAAATAAAAGAAAGAGAAGAGTCGAGCTGTTCCGGAATGTGCACCTGGCTGAATGAATCGCCTAATCCCTGGTAAATCTGCTGCAACGAAGCGAATTTTTGCAAATCAGGGATTTGCAGATGGTTCTGGAAGAAGACCGACAGAGGGCTGGCACTACGTTGGTACTGAACCACCACAAAGGGCAATTGGGGTTGACTGTTTTTCAAGACCTGGCAGGCGGCGCGGGCAATCTCTGCCAGGCCCGCAGGGGCTTTCAAATACGATTCAAGTTGTTGTAAAAAATCACCGTTCATTCTTTTTAGCCTCTTCCCAGTGCTGATCCAATTCTTGTAAAGAGGCTTGCTTCATGGCCTGGGGATCGCCTCCGTATTGTTTTTCGATATGTTGAAAGCGTCGCAAAAATTTCCGATTGGTTTTGCGCAGGGCATCTTCGGCCGTAACATTTAAAAAGCGCGCCAGGTTTACCAGGGCAAAAAACACATCTCCCAGTTCATTTTCCTTTTCTTCCTGGCTTTGATTTTTCACGGCTTCTTTCAACTCCTGTAACTCTTCCATCACCTTGTCAATTACCGGCTCCATCTCAGGCCAATCGAAGCCCACGGTGGCCGCCTTCTCCTGTAATCGCTGGGCCTGAAGCAAGGCTGGCGCATTGCCGGGCACTCCGCTTAAAAGCGATTGACGGCCTTCGTTTTGCACTTTGCTGTGTTCCCAGTTTTCCTGCACGCTTTGCGCACTATTTACATTTTGATCGCCAAAAACGTGTGGATGGCGGTCTATCAATTTCTGTGAAATAGCGTTGACCACATCGGCAAAAGTAAAATAGCCGTTTTCAGATGCGATTTTACTATGGAAAACGATTTGCAGCAATAAATCGCCCAGCTCTTCTGCCAGCCTGGGCCATTGTTTCAGATCGATGGTTTCCAGAACCTCGTAGGTCTCTTCCAGCAAAAAAGGCCGTAAAGTTTCGTGTGTTTGCCTGGCATCCCAGGGACATTCCCTGCGCAAGCGATCCATGATCTGCAAGAGATCGTCCATTGTGTATTGTTGTTTATGCTCCATGGTCCCAGCTAACTACTTTGGTTTGCATATTGGCAATCGATTCAATTTCAGCTTCTACCATATCCCCCGGCACCAAAGGTCCCACTCCGGAGGGCGTTCCGGTTAAGATAATGTCTCCGGCTTCCAGAGGGAAAAATTTGCTGATGTAGGCGATGAGCTCCGGTATTTTAAACAACATCTGGCTGGTATTGCCTTTCTGACGCACCTGGCCATTGACCACCAGTTTTAGCTCCAGGTTCTGGGGATCTTCAATCTGTTCTGCCGGGAAAAATTCGGAAACCGGGCAGGCGTTTTTAAAACCCTTGGCAATAACCCAAGGACGACCGGCATCTTTAGCTTTCTTTTGCAAATCGCGCAAGGTTAAATCCAGAGCAATGCCATAGCCGGCCACAAATTCCAGCGCCTTGTCTACACCAATTTCGAAGCCTTCCTTACCGATTAGAACGGCTAATTCAATTTCGTGATGAACCGAACCATATTCGGTTGGGATGGCGATGGGCTCATCGAGGCGGCACAAAGCAGAATTTGGTTTGAGAAAAATAACCGGCTCATCAGCCCGTTTTGATTGCATTTCGGCAATATGTTCTGAATAATTTAAACCAACGCCAATTATTTTTGATGGCGTATAATGATTATTATTGATTAAACGAACAGACCGCATTTAGACCTCCTTCAGTATCCTGAACAATTTTACTCTGCCTCTGGTAATATCCAGGGCTTCCACATCATGAATCGATTTTCGTACCTCTTTTTCCTTTGCCTTGTCTATTAAAATGTGCACAAACCCAATAGAATTAACGTAAGATTTTTCGACTTCGGCGTGGGCCGAAGCGATGTTAATTTTATTTTTACCCAAAATGGTAGCAATCAGGCCCATTACACCTGGTTTGTCCTGACAGGGGAAGCGAATGTAGTAAGCAGATTCCACATCATCAATTGAAGCTACGGGTTTGTCATTCCAGTTCAAATGATACATATCCAGCCGACTGGGAGAATAACGAATGATGTTTCCCAGGAACAACAGGTCCCTTAGAATAAGACTATTCGTTGCCTCCAGGCCCACGCCTTTTCCGTAAACCATGAAATCATCCAGCAAATCTGTTTCGATTAAATATGCGTTGTGCTCGCCTCTAACCAGGGCCAGAGGGTGATTTTTAGGCACCAGAGTTGGATGAACCCGTACTTCAAATCGATCACCATGGTCGCGAATGATGGCCAGAAATTTAAACACGTAGCCAAAATCGCCGGCACATTTAATATCGAAGTCCGTAATCTGGGCAATCCCTTCGGCGTACACCTCAAGATAATTAATGTCAATGCCAAAAGCAGCAGCGGCCAGAATTGCCACCTTTTGAGCCGCGTCCGATCCTTCGTAATCCACGATGGACAGATTTTCTCCGGCTTCTAAAATTTCTTTTGATTTGAGCGCTTCTTTTAAAGAGATGCGCTCTTCGCTCATTTTGGTTAATATTAAATTGGACGTCCCACTTAAAATGCCGTACAGAGCTTTAACTTCATTAGCCAGCAGGTCCCGTTGGATGGTGCTGATAATCGGGACGCCTCCGCCCAGTGAGGGTTCAGGCTGAATGTAAATTCGGTTCTCGTTGGCCAGATCGGCCAGTTCATGCATGCGCGCCGCCAGCAGCGTGCGGTTGGCAGAAATTAAATGTATTTTACAGGAGATCACTTTCTTAATAACCTGAAAAGTGGGCTCAATTCCTCCCATGGCATCAATGGCAATTTTGATTTCCTGATCGGCTACAATCTCATCAACATTGGTAGTTATCAGGGAGTGATCGACAAAATCCGGACGACTGAACTGTTTATGTTTGACCAGGATCTTTTTAAGGTTCAGATTAAAGCCCGTTTTGCGTAAAATTTCTTCCTTTTTGGCTTCCCACAAACGGTAAAAACTCTGGCCCAGTTTGCCCAGTCCCAGAAGGGCGAAATTAATATCTTTTTTTCGTGGCATGAAAAATCCCTGTTATTTTATTCCTGCGGTTTTACCGTTGAAACTACGATTTTGTAGATGCCCTGTTGACGTAGCAAATCCATAATCGTAATAACCAAACCATGGGGAACGGCAGCATCGGCTTTTACAACAATGCTTTTGTCTTCCCGAATGTCCGATAATTTTTTTACTTCATCAATTAAATTGTTAATCGAAACAATATTGTCATTGAGAAAAATATTCTGGTCTTTATCCACATAAATGATGACGCGCTGTGTAGTGTGGCCCTCTGAACTTTTAGCTTTGGGCAGGTCCAGCTCGATACCCGGCTGTTCCAGGAAAGTAGAAGACACAGCAAAGAAAATAATCAAAATGAACAGCACATCGATCAATGGCGTCAGATTAATGGAAAGCCTTTTCTTTTCTTTCACCAATAATTTCATTTGATATCACCTACTTTTCAATGGTTTCGCCAATTGGCGTCTGTTTCATGTGCATGATTTTATTCACCAGTTGATTGGTGTATTTTTCAATGTCCAGGATTAGATTTTCGGACTTGTGGGAAAAATAGTAGTAAGCAATCAGCGCCGGGATGCCGACAAAAAGGCCGGTAACCG
Organism: Caldithrix sp.; assembly: GCF_056497305.1. Lineage (NCBI taxonomy): Bacteria > Pseudomonadati > Calditrichota > Calditrichia > Calditrichales > Calditrichaceae > Caldithrix > Caldithrix sp. The sequence continues at coordinate 27,061 of NZ_JBSMDE010000075.1, forward strand.
TAGTCAGGAGCGCTTGTGAAATGCCGCCGGAAAGCGCGGCCGTTTGCCCAATGCCCTGATCCTGAATCACATTAAAAACCTGCACCATGCCTAAAACCGTCCCTAAAAGCCCCATGAGCGGCGCCACGGCGGCAATGGCTTCTAACCAGACCAGCCCGCGCTGCAAAACGCGTATTTCCTGCCGGCCCTGATCTTCTAAGATTTCCCGCATCTCTTCTTTAGTCACCTGAAAATTATCTAACGCCATCAGAATGATGTTGGAAAGGGGGCCGCTGTACTTCTGGCAAATGTTGCGGGCCAGGTCAATATCTTTTAATGAGCTGAAGTTTTCAACCACAGAAAGAATCTCCGGTACCAGGATCTTCTTCTTTCTTAACGAAATAGCGCGCTCAATAATAAAAGCCACCGCAATGAGCGAAGTGAGTGCCAGTGGATACATCATAATTCCACCGCGCTGGAAAAGTTCTAACATAAATCATCTCCCCTGTCTTAAATCCGGATAAATTAGTTTGGCCGTTATGGTTAAATTTTCTTCCGGAAAATCTTCCGGAAGTGGAAGGAATGGAAACACCGCCTTAATTGCCTCGCTACTGGCCACCTCTAAAGATTTGTGACCGACCTGCTTCAATACGGCAAAATCGATTAATTGCCCATCGCGATCAATGGTAAAACGGATGATGGTGTAGCCGTGAATGAGCCCTAACTGATAGTAGGCGGGCGGTGCAAACCATACCTGGTACAACTTGTTTTTAAACGCATTTACGTACGGCGCCCATTCCCACTTGTACGTACTGAGTGAGATGGCTCCGATGTCTTCCACAGAAAACTTTTTTTGATTCATGACCTGATTGGCGCCCGGCTGAAATTGGGATTGCTGAGCCAGTGCTTCAGGCCTGGACGAAGTTTGGTCCAGAGGTTGAGTCTTACTCCCTTCGCCAACCAACGCTTGTTTATTGAAGGTCTTGGTCTGAAAAGTCTGAAAATTTTTAAAACTTGGGGCAGCGGAATAATCCGGCAAATTTACATTGCCCGTACTCTTTGGTAAAGCCCCCGTCTGAACGGTTCGCTCCGGATTCCTGGCTCTTGAGTTTTGATCGGACAGAAGATCGGTGTCTTCCGGTTTTTCATTGTTTTCGTTCACATTCTCAACGATTTTCCATTCCTTTGTTTTTGGTTTGTTTTCCGGAAAAGTGATGACCACCTCTTCGGGCGGGCTTTTCTCTGCAATCTTTATTTTGCTGTCCAGTACATTTTCTTTTGTTAACAGCCAGAAGATGAACAGGTGAAAAAGCAAGGAAAGAATAAAGGCCAGAATGATGACCTGCTTCTCCCTTTCCTGACTTTCGGCTTTGATGTTTAAAGAAAACTGCATAAGGGCCCGGAATTACACTTACTGTTTGTACTCTAATTTAACGATGGGTAAAATCATCTCTTCAATGGACACCCCACCGTGCTGAAAACTATCTTTGTAATAATTCAAATACTTATTGTAATTGGTCGGATAAACCAGATAAAAATCTTCTTTGGCAAAAACATAGGTTGTATTAATTCCCCGTTTTGGCAGGCGCCATTCCGCCGGTTCCTTAATAAAGATCGTCTGTTTGGGATCAGCTTTTAAACTGCGGCCATACTTGTAGCGCAAATTGGTCGACGTTTCGCGATCCCCAATCACCTTGGTACCCCGTAAACCGCGCACACTACCATGATCCGACGTAATAAATACCGTTGTCCCGCTCTTACCTATTTCTTTGATGATGGAAAGGAGCGGTGAATGCTCGAACCAGGAGCGCGTCAAAGTTCGGAATGCGGCTTCGTCCGGAGCAATCTCTTTTAAGATCGGTAAATCAGAGCGACTGTGAGCAATAATATCAACAATATTGACCACAATGGAAAGTAATTGGGCATCCATTAAATTGTTTAAACTTTTGCTCAGGCGACGTAAATCATCACTGTTCATCACCTTGACATATTTTAATTTATTTCCCAGATCCAGGCCATGGCGTTTTAATTGCAAATCCAGTAACTCTTTTTCATAGCGATTTAAACTCTCATCGTCCTCATTTAAGGACCACAGATCAGGATAGTACTTCTCAATATCTTCCGGGAAAAGACCGCTAAACAGCGCATTGCGCGAGAAGGGTGTGGCCGTGGGTAGAATGGAGTAATAGTGCCGGCGATCAATGCGAAACCATTCTGAAAAGTAGGGTTCCAGGGATAACCACTGATCCAGACGCAGACAGTCGATGACCACAAAAGCTACTTTTTTGCCCTTTTGTAAAGAAGGCAAAACATATTTTTGCACAATGTCGGTACTAAACAGCGGTCGATCATGTTGTTTTTCGCTGTGCACCCAGGAAGCATAATGTTTTTCAATAAATTTTCCAAACTCTACGTTCATCTCACGACGATGGTCATACAAAATCTGCCTGAAATTCTGATCCAACAGTTCATCCAGGTCCATATCCAGCCTAAACATTTTAATAGCCAGATCAATCCACTCTTCGGTTGACAGGGGATTCATCAAAGCCAGGGAAAGCTGGCTCATTTGATTACTGAGTACCTGGGTACGATGTTCTTCAATAATGTTTTTGCGATCCAGAATCTTTTTACAGGCCATTAAAATTTGACTGGGATTAACCGGCTTGGTCAGGTAATCGTCAATGCGCTGGCCAATGGCTTCTTCCATGAGCGACTCTTCTTCGTTCTTGGTAATCATAATTACCGGAAGGTAGGGATAAAGATCTTTGATCTCATTCAGGGTGGTCAATCCATCTTTACCAGGCATCATCTCATCAATTAAAACCAGATCAAAATCCTGGTGTTTTACCTGGTAAAGAGCATCGTCTCCGTTGGTAGCTGTGGCCACATCATATCCTTTTTCTTTAAGAAACAGAATGTGGGCCTGTAATCTTTCTATTTCATCATCTACCCATAAAATACGCGGCATGTGTTCTCCACATTTTATTATTTGAAAACTTAAAACTATTTATTTTGTGCCCTTGTTCCAAATAATTGTAAATAAAAGATTTTTACTGCAGCAAAGGCCGTTACATCCTTTTTGATTCTTTCCACAGGCGATAATTTAATCCCAAAACAGATAAAATTAAATTTTTTATGAAGTGAACTGATCTTCATAAGACGTAAAGCGACACATTTTCAAATGAACGCAAGCTCTTTGTGTACAATTTAAAATGTCCTTGAATTAAATAATGAAAAAAATGCTTTGCCCATACAAAGTTTGCATTTATTTTTTGAGAAAGTAATATTAAATTTGCGAATACTCATCCAAATTGATTATCTTGTACATTCTTTAATTGAGGGATTATTCTATGATCGAGAGCAGCGACTTTTTACACCTTTTTGAGGAACTTTCTGAAGACGAAAAAATGATCATGCAAACCTTGCGTGAATTCGTCAATGAGCAATACATCCCGATTATTCGCGACTACCACGCGCGCGCTGAATTTCCCTTTGAGCTGGTGCCCAGGCTGGCCGAATTGGGATTGTTTGGCATTACCATTCCCGAGGAATACGGTGGAGCCGGCTTAAGTTACTTTATTTACGGCCTGGCCATGCAAGAACTGGAACGCGGAGACAGTGGTCTGCGCTCCATGGGATCGGTGCAGAACAGCCTGGTCATGTTTCCCATTTACCAGTACGGTTCAGAAACGCAAAAAAAGAAGTGGTTGCCTTTGCTGGCCAGCGGGCAGAAAATTGGCTGTTTTGGCTTAACCGAACCGGATCACGGTTCCGACCCCGGCGGCATGGAAACCCGGGCCCAAAAGATTGACGGCGGCTGGCGAATTAATGGCAGTAAAATGTGGATCACCAATGGCAGCATGGCCGATCTTGCCGTTGTCTGGGCTAAAACGGATGAAGGCATTGGCGGATTTTTAGTGGAAAAGGGGACCAAAGGATTCACGCAAAATAAAATCCATGGTAAGTTTTCGCTACGCGCTTCCGATACAGGCGAACTGGTTTTTGAAGATTGTGAAATTCCTGAAGAAAACCGCTTGCCCCTGGCCAAGGGACTGCGTGCTCCGCTGTCCTGTTTAAACGAAGCGCGTTACGGCATTGCCTGGGGAGCAATCGGAGCGGCCATGGCCTGTTACGAAGAAGTGCGCGAATACGCCTTAACGCGCCGTCAATTCTCCCGTCCCATAGCGGGCTTCCAGCTTGTTCAACAAAAATTAGTGGAAATGATTAACGAAATTACCAAAGGTTTGTTGCTTAATTTTAGAATCGGCCGAATGAAAGATGAAGGGAAAGCCAGACACTACCACATTTCTCTGGCCAAACGCAATAATGTGCACCAGGCTTTGCAAATCGCTCGCAGCGCACGCTCCATTCTGGCGGCCAATGGCATTATTGATGAATACCAGACCATTCGGCATATGTTGAATCTTGAATCGGTGTACACCTACGAGGGGACGCATGATATTCACACCCTGATTGTTGGCGAAGCAATAACCGGAATTGAGGCATTCAGATGAACAAAGATAAAACAATCTTACTTGTAGAGGACGAACGCATTGCGTTTAACACCATTCTGGAAACACTGGAATTTTACGGCTACTCGTGTCACGGGGCAAACACCCTGAGCGAGGCTCTGGACTTAATCAAAAAAGTGCCCTTTGACTTGATTCTGGCGGATTACTTATTGCCGGACGGCACCTGCCTGGAGTTGTTGGAAGAGGTTAAGAAGTTCCGTTTCAATTTACCCTTTGTGGTTATTACCGCCGCTGAAAAACAGGAAATCATTCATGAGGCCATGGAAAAAGGCGCCACCGATTTTTTGAAAAAACCTTTCAATCTCAAAAATCTTCCGGCGATTATTGAACGCAATTTTGAACGATTGCGCATCGAGCAGAAAAAGAATTCCCCGCAAAAGGCGACGGTTCTCTTTAAAACCATTAAGGCCTTAATTGCAGCCTTAGAGGCCAAAGACCCTTACACCTCGGGCCATTCGTTACGCGTAGCCAGACACGCCCGCATGATGGCCATTGCTCTTAATTTGAGTGAAGAAGAACAATTTACCCTGGAATTGGCTGCCATTTTACACGATATCGGTAAAATCGGCATGCCGGACCACATTCTCAACAAAGCCTCCCATCTCCACGAGCTGGAATATCGCGTGGCCAAGGAACACCCGGTGGTAGGCAGCAACATTGTGGGTAAGATCGATGAACTCAAAGAGGTGGCGGCCATCATCCGTCATCACCACGAGCGCTTTGACGGCAGCGGCTACCCCGATGGTTTACAGGGCAACGTAATCCCGCGGCTGGCCCGCATTCTGGCCATTGTTGATGCCTATGAATCCATCGTCTCGCGTCGCGTTTACAAAGATGCTAAATCGCCCGAAGAAGCCCTTGAGGAAATTAAAAAATCCGCCGGTACACAATTCGACCCCCACCTGGTCCAGGTCTTTGATGCCATCATGCATTCCGAAATGGCCGGCCAAAAAATGCGTTTGAAAATTGAGGATTTTACCGATATTACAGATACCTCTTCTGTTTAATTGTGTAATGCCGGAAATTTAACAAATCTATTTTTAGTTAAAAATAAATTGGAGATTTTGCACGTTCTTTGAAACCTTTTTTCAGGTCTTATGGAAAAAGATCCGAAACCTGCCTTGTTTAACCCGCCTTCAAGGATGAAGAACACCACTCTTTTGCCTGTCAGCTTTTAAAGCAGCAATCGTTTAAATCGTATGGATTAAATTAGGTTCAATTAATTAAGAGGAGGAGCCCTGATGAGGTTCTTAGTTAATTTTTTTACACTTGTTTTGTTGCTCAGTGGCATGCTATTTGCCCAACAAGCAAAAATAAAACAGGTGCAACAACCTGACCGCACAGCGCCACGCTTTGTTGGTTTTAAAGAACACCAGATTGTCGTCAAGTTAGCCCCTGCTTTATTGGCAAAAGTGGACAAAGAAAAGGCACGCACGACAGGTCTGACAGGCATTGAACAACTGGATGCCTTAAATCGACAATTTGCTGTCCAGAGCATGGTTCAAAAATATCCGCACCTCAAAGCCCGCACCTATCAGGGCAGAACCATCGACCCCAGGCAGTGGTTTAAAGTGCAATTCAAGGCAGATGTTGATCCGGAACAGGTGGCCCGCACTTACCGCAGGCTGCGTGGTATTGTAGATGCTCAGCCCATCGGCATTCATGCGGTTGACGCCACTTTACCCAATGATCCGGATTTCAGCAAACAGTGGCATTTAGATCAAAGCAACGACCATGACATGGACGCTCCAGAGGCCTGGGAGATTGAAGATGGCAACGAAAACATCATCGTGGCCATTCTCGACACAGGCGTTCGCTACTACCACAAAGACCTTGGCGGGGCCAACGCTTCCTCTTCCAATCCGGAGGCAGCCCGAGGCAACATGTGGATTAACTGGGCCGAAAAAAACGGTCAGAGCGGTGTGGACGACGACGGTAATGGCTTTGTTGACGACTGGATTGGCTGGGATTTTGTGGATGGCGTTAATGGCTACCCGGGCGAAGACGACACCACGCCGGATAATGATCCGCGGGATTTTAACGGCCACGGAACGCACACCTCCGGCATCGTCGGCGCCATCAACAATAATGGCTACGCTGTGGCCTCTGCTGCCGGCGGCTTCCTCAATGGCAGCCAGACCGAAACCGGCAACGGCGTTAAAGTAATGGCTTTGCGCATCGGTTACTCGGGTTCATTCTTCATCTGGGAACAGGGCTACGTGAGCATGGATTTTGCCGCCGATGCCTTTTACTACGCTGCCGATAATGGCGCAAAGATCGCTTCCTGTAGCTGGGGATCGTCCAATTCCGGCGGCCTTGGCGATGCCATTGACTACTTTTTGGCCGGAGATCAGCGTCTTATTTTTAAATCCGCTGGAAACAACGACAACGAAGACACCGATTACATGACCGGTCGCTCTGACATAATCTCTGTGGCTGCCACCGACGCCAATGACAAAAAAGCCAGTTTTTCCAGCTATGGCACCTGGGTTGATATTTCTGCTCCGGGCGACAATATTTACTCCACTTACCACGACCATAATGATCCCAATACCGACTACGTCGCCTCTTTAAGCGGCACTTCCATGGCCGCCCCCAATGCCGCTGCTGTAGCCGCCCTGATCTGGTCCAAACATCCGGATTGGTCGGCCAGCCAGGTTAAACAACGCCTGTTCGACACCGCAGACCCCCTTGACGACCTGAACCCCACTTACGCCGGCAAATTAGGCGCGGGACGGGTCAACGCCTTTAACGCCGTAAACGATGGCGCCACACCGCCGCCTACCGCTGCCTTTACAGCCGATCCCACCAGCGGTTGCGCGCCTTTAACCGTACAGTTCACCGATCAATCCAGCGGACAGATCGATAGCTGGCAATGGGATTTTGGAGACGGCTCCACTTCCAGCGAGCAAAATCCGCAGCACACCTACAATAACCCGGGCACCTACACCGTTTCCCTGACGGTAAGCGGCCCCGGCGGATCGGACACAAACACGCAAACCGACCTGATTACAGTGTACGAGCCCATCAGCGCCGACTTTAGCGGTTCTCCCACCTCCGGTGATGCGCCACTAACCGTCAGCTTTACCGATCAATCCAGCGGTACGGTAACCGGCTGGCAATGGGATTTTGGCGACGGGACGACCTCCAGTGAGCAAAATCCACAACACACTTACAATAACGCCGGAACCTACACTGTGACCCTCACCGCCTCGAATTCCTGTGATTCGGACACCAGAACCAGGGTCGATTACATTACCGTCAATCAGCCCAGCGGCAATCCGCCGGTAGCTGATTTTTCCGCTTCTCCTACTTCTGGCGACGCTCCATTGACCGTTAATTTCACCGATCTTTCCAGCAATAATCCTACTTCCTGGAACTGGGATTTTGGCGACGGCGCCACTTCCACCGAACAGAATCCGACACACACCTACAACAACGCCGGCACTTACACCGTTTCCATGACAGCCAGCAATGCTTACGGCTCTGACACAAAAACCAAAGTGGATTACATTACCGTTAACCAGCCCAGTCAGCCCACCATGCATGTGAATCAGGTGAATGTAACCAAACAATCGTTCTGGATTATTACGCGCGGCAAAGCGGAAGTGCAGGTGCTGGACAGCAATGGGGCCGCGGTCGACAATGCCACGGTTGATGGCACCTGGACGGGCAGTGTTAGTGGTTCGGCCTCCGGCACAACCGATTCCAACGGCTGGGCTACCATTTACTCCTCCTGGGTCTTTGGCGATGGCGATTACACCTTTTGCGTCGATAATGTTTCTAAATCGGGCTGGCAATATGACGCCGCAGCCAATGTGGAAGAATGCGGTAGCACCACCGCCGCCAGCGCTCAGGTGGAACAATTAACCAATGTTAATCTGGAAGAGATTGAACTGCAATCGAACATTAAATTTGCTACCAATGCGCCCAATCCTTTCAACCCCACGACCACCATTACCTTTTTAGTGCCCAGAGCCATGCCCGTTCGTGTCGAGGTCTTCAACATCCTGGGGCAAAGCGTTAAGGTGTTGTTGGACCAGGTAAGCGAACCCGGCCTGAAACAGGTGAAGTGGAATGCGACCAATAACTCCGGAAATCGGGTTCCTTCCGGCGTTTATTTTTATCAGGTAACCTATGATCAAAATTTTAAAATCCGAAAAAAAGTAATCCTGCTAAAATAATGGCATCTGACAGGGAGCCGCTCCGCGCTCCCTGTTTTTTCTTCCCCATTTTGTAGCCTGGTTTCAGCCCCAACGTAATTTTGATCAAAACAAATTATTGTTTATTTTTAACAATAAAACTAAATCGTGGAGATCACAATGCGTCGCTTAATCGCCTGCCTATTATTGGCTTCTTCCGTGGTTTTTGGGCAATATCCAACATTTGACAGCGCAAGCTATCTAAAAAAACTGCACCAGCCGCAACATTTAAAAGAATTTAAACTGCTGGCCCATTTACCCGCCCTGGATCAGGGCACGACTTCGGCCTGCTGGGCCTTTGCCACCACCTCTTTCCTGGAAAGTGAAATGCAGCGTTTAGGATTGGACACGGTTCGTCTCTCTATGATGTACTCTTTCTTTCATGTGTACATCGAAAAGGTGCGTCGTTTCGTACAAACCCACGGCCAATCCCGCGTGTCACCTGGCGACCTCTTTACAGGCGTGCTGGACATGGTACAAAAATACGGCATCGTGCCCTATCAAAACTTTAGTGGGTTGCCGGAAAAGCAATCCGTTTATAATCAACATCCAATGTACGCGCAAATTGATTCGCTCCTGAAAGCCGTAAAAGCTCTACAATTGTGGGATGAGGACCTGGTGTTGTTCAAAGCCCGACAAATTTTGTACAAACACATGGGCGTTCCTCCGCAGGTCTTTAAATACAAAGGTCGACAATACGATCCCAAATCGTTCTTAAAAAAAGTGGTGCGTTTGCCCTGGGACGATTACGTCATGGTTACTTCGTTTCAGTACGCCCCCTATTATCAGTTCATTGAATTAAAAGTTCCGGATAACTGGACGCACAATAAGAACTATTTCAACGTTCCCCTTGCTGAATTTTACTCAGGAATTAAAAAGGCCTTAAAGCGGGGATTCTCCGTGGCCTTTGACAGCGACATTGGCGAACCGGGTCGTCAGGGTAAATTTGACGCCACCTTTGTTGTGCCTTTTGACATCCCCGGCCAATTCATTGATGCCAATGCCCGCGAACTGCGCTTCAATAACAAATCTACTACGGACGACCATCTGATGCATTTTGTGGGCTATTGTCGCAAACGGGGAGACGACTGGTTTTTAGCCAAGGATTCCTGGCGCACCGCCTGGGAAGGGAAACCGGAGTTTAATGGCTACTTTATGTTTCATGAAGATTATTTAAAGTTAAAAGTGCTGGCCTTTTTAGTGCACAAAGATGCCATTCCGGAAATCGTAAAGAAGATGAAACAAGCAAAATCAGAAAAGTGATTTTACCGTTACTGTTACGCCAATCGCTTAATTCTTTTCGTCAGTTAGGCCTCTGGCACCAGTTACAAAGCCTTCTACTCTGGGGCTTTGTTGTTCTGGCAGCGTCTTACTATTTACAGCCCTTTGTGGAAAACTGGCAAAAAACACATCCCCTTTTTTACCTTTTAGTCATTAATGGATTTCTTGTCTATTTGCTGGCGGCTTTTTCCTATTACCTGACGCGCCGTCTCCGCGGGCAATTGCCGCTTTCCTTGCTGCGCAGCCTGCCGCTTTCAACCTCCAGTGTGGTTCAGATTCTGGCTTACTACCTCCATCGCAACTGGAGCTGGGGCTGGCTGACCTTTTTCGTTTTTGGGACCGCAGAAATTCGCACAGATTTGCAAACGGCCATTCTTTTTGCAGGTTGCTTTGTTCTGGCCAGCGGAATGGCAACCTTTTTTAGCATCACAGCCTTCTTGCGCCTGCAAAACCGAAAGGGGTTTCTTGTGCTGCAACTGGGAACAACACTCCTTTTGTCTTCGGTCAGCGCCCTCTTTTTTTTAATCCCCGATCTTTTCGGACGAATGGAATTTCTTTTCCTGCTCCTGCTCCCGATTACCAGTTTTATTTTGTACAAAAACGCCAGAACACCTTTAGAGCACCTTTACCCTTTACTCCTCAAAAACCGTTTAAGGCCATCTGTACAAGGGCCACCGCTGCAATCCGTTAACGACTGGCTGGCTCTGTTAAAACGCAATTTTTATTCACTGTGGCGAGACCCCGCTTATCGTAAACAAAAAGTGCTTGTGCTGATCTCTATTCCGTTACTGGGCCAACTTTTCTTTACTCTTTTTACCGATCGCGCGGTTAACTTGTTTACCTTTTTTGTGTTATTTTTGATCTGGTGGCATTACGGGCAGTTCTTTACCCCGCAATATGGCCAACGGGAACCGGAATGGTTTTTTAAAACCTTACATTTGAATTTTCTTAAATATTTCACGGCCCGCTCTTTGGTTGAATTTGGCTTTATTCTGCTTCTTCTGTCTTTTTTCAGCTTTACCTTACATCTGGCGCACATCCCGATTACTGAACACTGGCAATTGCTGTTTGCACTGTTTCTGGCCGCAGCCGCTATTTTAATCTCCATGATGAGTTTCCAGATCATCTTTTTTGATGATCCCGCTACAGCCGGATTTACTTTTCACTTTTCGATTCTGTTCTTTCTAATTCTCACTTTGTGGGACAACTTCCTGGGCCCACTGGTTAGCCTTGTCTTTTTGTCTTTTTACCTTTTCAAAAGCTATCGCTTTTTAAGGAGCTGAAGAGCATGATACGATTACAGAATGTTTCCCTATTTTACGAAGATTTTCAAGCCTTAAAGAATGTCACTGCCACCATTCCATCCGGCAGCATTACCGGCCTGGCAGGAATTAACGGCGCCGGCAAGTCTTCATTGATTAAAAGCATGCTGGGCCTCTTTCAGGCCTTTGAAGGGCGGATCACCATTGACGAACACGATGTTAAAAAAGAGCGGAAATGGATCAAAACCCATTGCACCTACGCTCCGGAAGAGACCGAACTTTTTAACTATTTGAGCGGCCAGGAATTTTTACAGCTTGTGGCTGCGCTTCGTCGCGTAAAGGATGTTCCCCGGGCCATTGAGCGCATGGCCGTTTTGTTTGACATGCACGATTTTCTGCCCATTTTAATTGATGAATATTCGCACGGCATGCGCCAGAAGATGTTGCTCTCCGCCGCCCTGATTGATCAACCGGCTTACCTCTTTATTGACGAAGCCATCAACGGACTGGACACCCTTTCACTCTTGCGCCTTAAAGAACATCTTTTGACTTTAAAAAAAGAGGGCTCAACGATTGTGCTGGCCTCCCATGTGTTACCGATCCTTTCCGACTGGTGCGACCAGATCCTGATAATCCATCAGGGACAAATCATTAAAAATTTGAGTAAAGCAGAAATTGAGCAGGACAATCGCACGATTGAACAAATTTTCATTGCTTTAATCTCCGGCAACGATTAAAGTAAACTTAAAAACGCCCCACTTTCTCTTGACATTTTAATTGTACTTTTGTATAATGGTGTACAAAAGTTCATCCAAGCAGGAGAGCGTCATGAAAGCTCTTACAGCCAGACAAAAAGAAATTTTAGAACGTATTGCCAACCATATTCAGGAAAAGGGCTACCCGCCTTCGTATCAGGAGTTAGCCGATCAGATGAAGGTGAAGTCCAAATATGCCATCCTAAAACACATCGACGCCCTGGTGCAAAAAGGATATCTGGAAAAAGATTCTTCGGCCCGCGGTTTACGCATCATTGATCCCCGCTACCAGGTCCAATCCAGCAATGATGTACAGATCCCTTTGATCGGCCGCGTGGCCGCCGGTTTTCCCATCCTTTCTGAGGAAAATGTGGAAAGATACATTCCGGTTCCACGGGCTTTAATCAAAAAGGAAGGTCGTTACTTTGCTCTTAAGGTACAGGGCGACAGCATGATTAACGCTGGCATCCACGAAGACGACTTATTGATTGTGACCTCTACCAAACGTGCCAGAAACAAAGACATCGTGGTTGCCCTGGTTGGCGATGAAGTCACCGTTAAACGCCTGATTACCGAAAAAGGCAAAGCCTATTTAAAAGCGGAAAACCCTAATTATCATGACATTCATCCCCGCGGCGAGTGGTCTATTCAGGGGAAAGTGGTCGGGCTCATCCGCGAAATTCATTAAATTAGTTGAAGAATGCCAGGCATGAAACAAATGATCGATGATTCGCCTATGAAAGATGGCGTTAATGAATTTTACCAGATTCCAGTTATCGGAGAAGTCCATTTAAAAGAAGAAGACCGGCAGTTGTTACGCAAGTTCTCACTGGGAGAACTGATTCAAAATTTCAGTAAAGAAGATCGCGATTCCATTACGGTTCAGGCCATGGATAACGCTCTGGCCGGCGTTGGCATTTTAAAAGGCGATTTTTTAACCGTTAATCTGCAAAGCCGCTTGCGTTCCGGTGATATTGCTGCCGTAAAATTTGGAGAGAAACTTTTTATTCGAAAAATATTCTTCAATAAAAATTACATTCGCCTGGAAACTGCCGATGATCAACCCGCTCCTATCATCATTGAAGAAAAAACACCGGAAGTGATGATTTTGGGCAAGGTAACCATGGTTGTGCGCGAATTGTAGAGTTCGGACTTACCCACCTGTTTTGTGCTTTTGATCTCCCGCTGTTGCTAAAAAAAATTTAGTAAGGGGCCCCCTCTATTATTTTATGAAAACCATCTTCCTGGTCTGTTGTTTATACTCTGTAATCAACTGGTAAAAGTAAATGCCACTGGCATACGCCGAAGCGTTAAAGACAATCGATTTCCGGCCCGCTCTCTGTTCCTGGTTCACCAGCGTTTCAATGAGCTGGCCTCGGGCATTGAAAACGCGTAACACCACATTCTGTTTTTCCGGCAAATAGTATTCGATGGTCGTTAAAGGATTGAAGGGATTGGGATAGTTCTGGAGCAGAACAAAATCCTGGGGTGTATTTTCCGGCTGTTCAATGGTATCGGTAATAAAAGCATTGGTTAAATCGATGGCCCCAAAACCAAAAACCCGATCCCAGGTGTTGGGATTGTCTTTAACTTTCACCTGCTCAGCCGTAATACCTGGATCACGGTTTGTGCCCTGAGCATGATGCGACAAATAGTCGATGACTTCCTGCGGCCCCCAGGTTGGATTTTTTTCTAACAGCAAGGCAATAGCTCCGGCCGCCACCGGGGACGCCATGGAAGTCCCCTGCATGTACGCGTAGTGGTCTGTGTAGGGAGCAGGCGGTAAAAACTCGGGGGCAAATCCGGCGTCTCTGCTTCGGGCCGAAAGAATAATTGTACCTCCGGCAATGACATCGGGTTTTTGCTGGTCTGCGCCGGTGGGACCAATGGAACTGAAGGCCGCAATACCCCCTTCATCGCCGCTATTGGGGTAGTGGTAGGAATTACCATCGCTGGCCGGCCAGGTTTCTCTGGTAATAAAAGCGCCAACGCTAATCACCTTGGGCGTACAGGCATCATTGGCTAAGGTATAAGGATAAAAATTGTTACCGTACAAAGTCCCCTGTGAAAAAGCCCCATACGGCTGATCAATCACCGAACTATCGGCCCAGGCATGACGGGCTATTTTTCCGTTGCTGTTGGCATCGGAAAGGCCATTTAAGGTTAAGGTAAAGGTTTCGTTCTTTAAATTTGCATTGTCCATGAACACATAAACGCCTATTTTGCCATTGGCATGAGCCGAGGCAGGCAATAAATAGAGATCAATACCATTACTGCTTTTGTGCCCATTTTGAACCACATTGTTAATGGAACCCGAAGACCAGCTCAGGCTGACGGACAAGATGTTGTCGCCCTGTTCCAGCCATAGGGTCAAATATTTCACATAGCCAAAGTGAATCTGTTCTGAACTGACCACATTGTCTTTAAAATAATGGATGGCTTTTGCTCCGTCGTTGCCAGCCGATCGTACAATGATGCGGCCCGGGCCAACCAGATTTTGCACAGCGCTATTAAAATCGTCCGTGCCATCGTGCGGACCATACTGATGCCCCAGGCTGATGTTAATAACACAGGGTTTGTTCTGCTGATCTGCAATATCAAAAATGTAATTGATGGCATCCAGGATATCGGCATTTTTGTACGTTGTCTTTACGACCACAATGCTCGCCTGACGCGCTCCGCCATCTATGGTATCCGGCGGTGATGTGCTGGCATCGGCTCCGACAAACGAACCGGCCACGTGCGTGCCATGCCCATCGGTATCGTGATGGTTAACCACACTGTACGGCGCGCCCGATTGCAGATCCTGATTAATCTGCGCTTCGGTGAATTCGGTTCCATAGCTGTACCCTTCCGGAGCATTGCCATCGATTGTTTGATCCCAGATGGCCAGAATGCGCGTTTTGCCATCTTTTAAAAACATGGGATGGTAAAAATCAATGCCGGTATCAATGATGCCGGCGATCACGCCGGAGCCCATGTAGCCTTTTTCATATGCTTTAAATACATTCTGGTAACGCACGGCAATTGAGTTGAGAGGCTTGCTTTTAACTCCGTAGGTAATTCGCTCCACGCCTTGTACACCAACCAATTCGCCCAGCCTGGAGACGGGCAAGACCACCGTAGCGTATTGGCCCACAGTACTTTGAACATCAAACCCCGCCTGGTAAAGCCGATCTGCAATGTTCGCCTGCCCTTTGACAATTAAGTGTATTTGCTGTGGTTCACGCACTTTAGCCAGCCTGGTTCTGGTTACATGGTTTAAATAGGGATCGATAATCTGGGCCCAAAGAAAGGTAAGGCTTAAAAATAGAAACATAAAAATGCGCATGATGCTCTCCAAATTAATTATGATGGGGCTTTTGCTCGCCTCCGGAAATACGAATGATTCGCTTGTCCTTCAAAAGTAATTGCAACTGATCGCGTGTCAGGTGCCCTGTGTAATAATTTCCCTTAGCGTGTTTTAAAAAGCCATACTCTTTTAACGGGGCGTTACTGATAATCAAAACGGCTATCTTCTCTGATGTCACAGCAGCCGGCTTTTTCAGCCAATTCTGGACAAAAGGGTCCACCGAAACCGTTGCTTTTTGTTCAAGCGGTTTATTTGTTGAAATACAACCGATTAAGAAAAGTGAAGCGAGCAGGATTAAAATTTGTTTTTTCATGGCTTGTTCCCTATTTATTTTATTCCAACTTCTCTAATCGACCAAATATTTCAAAAATTAAACAAATCCATTAGCTCCAAAGTCTGCCAGAGCAGGCACGCATGTGGATAACGCTTTGACGCGTATTTCCACCCGGCCTCATCGCCCCTTTTTAAAATGACATTAACTGTTTTGCTTAAAAAATTGTGAAGCCGGAACTTCTTTAATGTACACGTCCTGTTGCGGAAAGGGAATTTCAATATTTCTTTCACGAAATTTGCGTACAATGGCACAGTTCAGTTCAGATTTAATCTGATGATGATGATGCGGTGATGGCAACCAGACACGTAGATTCAGGTTCCAGGCCGAATCGCCAAAGTTTTCAAAAATCACCTCCGGTTCAGGATGTTTTAAAACCTTCGGATTTTCCCTGGCAACCTCTTTTAAGGTGTCTAAAACCAGATCCAGATCGGAACTGTAAGCCACGCCTACTTTCACCTCAATTCGGACGCGCGTATCGCCATGCGACCAATTAACCACTTTATTGGAAATAAATTCAGAGTTTGGTACAATAATCGACACATTATTAAGCGTGCGAATGGTCGTTGAACGGATGTTGATATCCGTAACATCGCCTTCCAGATCGCCAATCATCACGCGATCTCCGATTTGAATGGGCCGTTCAAAAAGCAAAATCAAGCCGGCCACAAAATTGGAAGTAATATTTTGCAAGCCAAAACCAATACCCACTGACAACAACCCAAAAATTACAGCCAGACCGCTCAAATCAATGCCGATAAATTGAAAGGCAATGACGACGCCGGTAATCATCAGCAAATAGTGGCTGACGCGGATTAGAGTAAACTGCAGGCCAACCTCGACCCCAAATCGAATCAACAGGCGTTTTAAAATAAAGCGATTAAACAGTTTGGAGAAAATGAAAAAGAAGATTAGCATCAGGAAGAACAAAATAATAGAGGCCAGAGTAACTGGCGTTTGATTAATGGAAAAAAGGGTAAACGAAAAGATGGTTTCGACTTGATGAAAAATGCCTCCCATAGCGGCTCCTTCTATTTTCTTGTAAAAATATAGGTTACTCAGGAATTAAATGAAAATAAAAATAGTAGAAAATAAATGGGCAGCTGTTAGAATACTTCCTTCAAAAGATGTAATGCTTTAGCGTGTAAAAATTTTTGTGCGGTGTGAGGAAATAAAACTGTTGAATTGTTGATTTGTTGAATGGTTGAATGAGCATCGGGCCGACGTGCCGAATTCCCATTAATAATGAACAGGCCCATGAGAGGAAATCTCCTACACAGTTGCAAAATTTCCCCCACTGGTCTTCCCCCTCTCCCAGATTTTTATTCTGGGAGAGGGGTATCGAGGGGGTGAGGGCTAATTCGTGAAATGACTCATGCTGTTGGAGGAGTAAAGTTAAGAGGATATGAGTGTAAGAGTTAAAGGGTTCCAGGGCACCAGCCTGTCATTTTTTAAAGAAGTTTTTGGGGTGCGACTTTGCTGCCTTAGTTTTAAGGATTTGTTTTTCCATGGTTCGGCGCCGGGGGAAAAATGAATTCATCCCGGGAGCTCAGTCCAATTCAAACTAAGGCAGAGAGATCGCCGTTCACAGAAGAAAGCACAGGAAAGACAACCAATGGCGCCCTAATTCTCCGTTAAAATATCTTCGTCGTACATGCTTTCCAGGCGCATCTTGTGTCTGGATTCTTCAAGAGCCAGGCGCTCAAACAACGCTTTGACGGTCTGGTTTCCAGCAATGCTGGCCAGGTAGGTGTAAAGGCGGTTGGCTCCAATTTCTCTTTGAATGGCAATACGTAAAGCGTCTTCGTAGGTCATGTTCTCCTGGGCTTTTACCGGTACAAAATAATCGCCTAATTTTAAATCAATGACCGTTTCTTTGGGTCGGTCAAAGCTCTGGCCGGCATTAATTTTTTGCAACAACTCTTTGTGTTTTTGCTCTTCACCGGCAAATTCGAGCAATACTTCCCTGACGGCTCTGTTCTTTACCTTCTGACTCCACTGCTCATAAAAGGTCTTTGCTTCTTCTTCTTTTTCAATGGCAAACTGTAAAATTTCCTCAGTTGAAGCAAAACTTAAGTTTTTGTGCACTTTTTCCATCGCTTTCTTCCTTCAATCTCATTCAAAACTCTACACTGGATTAGAACGCTTTCTATTCAACAAGAGGCTCGCCAATCTTCGTCAGATATTTGTTGATAAAATAGGCGGCTTTTTTACCATCGGCAATGGCGCGGATGGCGTCGTCGGGGCCAAAGCCGCAATCTCCACCGGCAAAAATATTTTTCACATTGGTTTGCAGAGTATTGGGATCAATGTCAAAGGTTCCCCAGCGCGTTGTCTTTACATTTACCTGGGAAGCCATTTCACTATCCACTTTTTGACCAATGGCCATCACACAGGTATCAGCTTCCACCACATAATTGGAGCCTTCAATGGGAACGGGTCGGCGTCTTCCCGTGGAATCCGGTTCTCCCAATTTCATACGCAAACACTCAATTTCCAGCTTTTGTCCCTTGCGTGAAATTTTAATGGGCGAGGTTAAAAATTCGAAGTGCACGCCTTCTTCTCTGGCTTCTTCAATTTCTTCGTCATTGGCCGGCATTTCCTGTTCAGTTCTGCGGTAAAGGACCTGCACCTCTTTTGCGCCCAGACGCACGGAAGATCGGCAGACATCCATGGCAGTATTTCCGCCGCCGACTACCACAACCTTTTCTCCCAGATCCGGGCGCTCACCTTGGGCAATGCGATCCAGAAAATCCACGCCGATTAGCACCCCCGGCGTGTTCATACCTTCGATGGGCATTTCCGTACCTTTTTGCGCGCCCACAGAAATAAAGACCGCATCATAGGTTTCCTGCAGCTCTTTAAGATTGATGTCTTTACCCACTTCCACATTGTACTTCACCTGCACTCCGGTGTCCAGAATGGTTTTAATCTCACGATCCAGCACCGCTTTGGGCAGGCGATACTCCGGAATGCCATAGCGTAACATTCCGCCCAATTTATCGTGCTTTTCAAAAACCGTAACCTGGTAGCCATAATTTCTCAAATAGAAGGCTGCAGTCAACCCGGAGGGACCG
The DNA here is from genome assembly GCF_056497305.1 of Caldithrix sp. Lineage (NCBI taxonomy): Bacteria > Pseudomonadati > Calditrichota > Calditrichia > Calditrichales > Calditrichaceae > Caldithrix > Caldithrix sp. The sequence continues at coordinate 45,832 of NZ_JBSMDE010000075.1, forward strand.
CCGCCAATGACCGCAATCTTTTTGTCCAGTTGGGGCAAAGGATTGCCAATGCCTAAAATTTCATTGCGTTTTTCGTAGGTGTTGTCCGTGATGTAACGTTTGAGCCAGCGGATGGCGATGGGTTCGCCGTTATGCCCCAGAGCGCAAACGTCCTGGCAACGGGCCGTACAAACCCGACCGCACGATTCGGAGAAGGGATTGGTGTCGTACAAAATTTTCAGCCCGTCTTCCAGGCGATTTTCCCGAATGGCGCGGATGTATTCCGGAATGTCCATGTGCGTTGGGCAGGCCTCGATGCAGATGCCGCACTCCAGGCAACGACTGGCTTCTTCCAGGGCCATAGTAACCTGGTAACCTTTGGCCATTTCTTCAAACGTATTTTTACGTATTTCCGGTTCGAGCACGGGCATGGGTTCCTGTTCCGGATCTAACAGCCAGGCTTCTTCGCTCCTGCGATAGCCTTTGTCGTCATCTTTCCACTCTTTTTCATCAATACCTGGTTTAAAAACCCATTCATCGGCATTGGGCGTAACCCAAATATAGTCATTGGACATGCCCAAGGAGCCGGTAGGGCACACATCGACACACAGAGCGCACCAACAGCAACGTCCGTAATCGATTTGCGGACGCAAACCGCTGTCGCCCTTTTTGGCTGTAATCGGTTGGGCTTCAACCATATCGATGGCTTCATTTTGACAGATTTCTTCGCAGGTTCCGCAACCAATACACTTTTCGACATCATTCACATGAAAACCACGATAGCGATCAGCGCCCACACGTTCGGTTATCGGCTTTTTAATGGTAAAGGGCTTTTCTAACGTTCGTTTCCAGGCAGTAAACGGTGAAAGCACATCTTTTAGACTCATCACTTACATCCTTTTTAATTCGCAATCTGCATTAACGTTCAATTTCAGGTGGACAGGTTTGCAAAGAGACCATTAATCCGGCCACGTCGGCAATACTAACGCCCACGGCCAATTGTTCCAGCAGGGCCATGGCATGCGTGTAACTGGCTCCGCGGACATGCACCCGCCGCGGATATTCACTTCCGTCCGTAACCAGATAGTAACCCATTTCTCCGCGTCCTGTTTCCGCTCTCACATAGGTCTCTCCGGCTGGTACCTTCCAGTGCAGCACATTGGGCAATTTGATGCGTACCGGACCTCCGGATGGCATGCGTTTTAAAATTTGGCGGATTAAATGAATGGAATTCAAAATCTCTTCTTTGCGCAGTAAAGAGCGCTCGTACACATCGGATTCCGTACCTAAAATCATTTCAAAATCCAGCTGATCATAAACAAGATAGGGATTGTTTTTACGCACATCGATGGGAATGCCCGCCGCCCTGGCCGTGGTGCCGGTAATTCCAAAGGGCTCAATCCATTCAGGGGGAATAATGCCCAACCCTTTAGCCCGGGCTTTAAACACCGCATTGTTAAACATCAGCCTTTCAATATCCAGAATCAACTTTTCTAATTTTTGCAGCACTTTTTCCACACGATCGGCAAAGCCTTCATCCGGAAAATCCTGGCGAACCCCCCCCGGAATAATGTACATGTGGTAAACGCGGCCGCCTGTCAATTCTTCAAATAAATCCAGAATAAAATCACGATGGGCCACACCCCATTGTCCAACAGGCACCAGGCCAAAAGCGCCGGCCTGTCCGCCCAGACCCATGGTCAAAGAAGCCACACGGATTAATTCCAGCACCATAGTACGTATCCATTGGCCTCTTTCCGGTACCTGAATTCCGGCAAGTTCTTCTACGGCAGCGGCAAAAAGATATTCATTGTAATCCGGTTCCGGAACGCAAATACGACAGACAATGGGAAAGCATTGAATGAATTTGCGACGCTCCATTAACTTTTCAAAACCGCGATGCAGGTAGCCCACATGGGTTTTACAATCCACCACAACATCGCCCTGTAAGGTCAGTTCAAGGGCCATGTTGCCCGTTACCCCAGGATGCTGAGGGCCATGCCAGATTTTTAGATATTTCCCTGATTTTAAATCGAATTCTTTGGGCTCGGCCCAGAATGGCTGCCAGGGATTTGAAACCGTTTTAGCCAGCGTCTGTTGATTTATTTCGATTGTTGCGGACGATTCTTTTGATTTCATATTTAACCTCGGCCTCTACACGGTAAAGTTTCTTTTCCATAATTTTTACAGGATCGCAGGTAGCTCTGCCTTCGCGCGGGAAGTAGGTCTCCTCCGAATACTTCTTGGTGTCAAATTCTTTGCGCATGGGAGGAATGTTGTCCCAGCCTTCCAGGATCATGGGTTCATTAATACGTGGACTGCCCGGGAAATCGATGCCAAACATTTCTTTGATTTCACGCTGATACACCTGAGCTGCGGCCCAGAGATGGTGAATACTGTCCATCACCGGATTCTGACGATCAATTTCCACGCGTACCCCAATATCGCTGTGTAACTGATAATTGTGTAAAATGTAGGTTAACTGAAACAGGTTTTGCTCCATGTAATCCACTGCAGAAATCAGCACCAGATGGCGGAATCCTTCGACATCGCGTAAATAGGTTATGGCCTGCACAGCAACGTTCTGTTTTACGGTTACAAAAGCCAGATCGGGCCTCTGTACATCTCGGACCTGTACAAAAAATCTTTGGTCCAAACGATCAAGAATATTTTCCATAGTCACCTACCAATTGTATTCCGGCAAATCCCAGTTTTTAATGATTTTCTTTTGATTGGCTTTGTACCATTCAAAGTTTTCGACATATTTATTGGCGCCTTCGGCCTTGCCCTCTTTTATTAATTGTTTTAATGTATTGAAACCGGCAATCAGGGCCTCGGGCCGCGGCATGCATCCCGCAATGTAAACATCTACCGGCAGGTAATAGTCCAGGCGGTTAATGGTATTGTAGCTGTCAAAGTACATGCCGCCATTCACCGTACAACTGCCCAATCCCAGAACAAATTTGGGATTTTGCATTTGTTCGTAACTGCGAATCACTCGCTTTAATGTTTTTACAGAAAGGTATCCGCTAATGATAAACACGCCGGCCTGGCGCGGCGTGGGCCGGGGGAAAATGCCAAAACGCGACACATCGTAACGCGCGGTGTACAGCGGTGGCAACTCAATGGAGCCGCACCCTGTGCCAAAGGCTAAAATCCACAGTGAATTGGCCTGGGCCCAGTTGTAAAATTTGCGGACAATCTTGTTGGCCACCGGAGTAACGACTTTAGGCTGCGCATCGCAATAATAGTCTTCCGGCCTGAAACCTTCATCCATCACATTCTTCAAATCTTTATCTTCCATTATTCTGTCCTAATTTCTGTTCCATTAAAATGAATAAATCAAAACAGCCACAACACCAATCATGGCTGGTATTTTGATTAACCAGCGAATCGATTGTTCAACCTTAAAGCGCGGAAAAACCACACCAACCACCACACAAAATTGAAAAATCAAAAATGTTTTTATTACCATTTCCAGAATAGACGTCGCCCCGCCAAAAAAGAGGTTCATAAAAAGGACCAGCTTAGCGGCAGCAAAAACAGAGCGGTTGGACTGCAGCAGCACCAGGAAACTGCTATTGAATTCCGTCGGCGGTCCGATAGGAATTTCTTGCGGCGCCATGTGTACATCAAACGGAGAGTGCATCATCATCCCCAGATAGGCCAGCATGCCGGCCAGGGTGGCCACCGGATTGGTAAACATATTCCAGTGGGCAATACCTCCCTGCTGGGCGGCCACAATTTCAGAAATAGACAACGTATGGTGTTGTGCTGCCAGAGCAATGACTGCCAAAGCAAAAGGCACCTCCGAAGCCGTCACCTGAGAAAGTCCGCGCATAATCCCCAATGCCGAAAAAGGATGGCCGCTTTCGCCGGCGCCCAGAGCCATGCCCAACATGCCAAAAAAGATAAAATACATCACCAGAATCAGGTCGCCGTTAAAGCTAAAGTTTTGTAACCACACCGAGCCGTAAACAGCAGGAATGAGCAAGTAGAGTCCCACACCGCCAGCCAGACGAAAGACCGGCCCCAGATAAAACATGATGCCGTGCGAAATCGCCGTACGCATGGACAAACTTTTAATGATGTCCACATAAGGCTGCCAGATCGGCGGACCAATTCGACCATGCACCCGGGCAATGATTTTCATGGTAACACCAATCAACAACAATCCGTAGTTGAAAATCAAAAATAAGGAAGCCAGAGCATAGCCAATTTTTATCCAGATGTCACTCATTAGTTTACTCCCATCATGAAATAGAGCGTCAGACTTAAAAGAAAGATAAAAAGAGCGTAGGTCTGTCCATTGCCCGTGTAAATCAGGCGCAAGCCTGCTGCCAGCGAATGGCTCCATTCGCTTACCCCGCTCCAGAAACGACGTACCAGTGGTTTAAGCAAAGGGCTCATGGCACGCTGATATGGCGTAAAAAACTGATACGCATAATGCGTAGTTTCCGGCCGCTCCGGTTTTTCTGCGGCAAACACGATGTTGAACGGTTTCACTTTTTGCGGTCGGGGATTAATCAGCAGCAGGTAAACAAGCAACAGAACAAAGATTACAGCCACCATCATCATGGTCAGAGTTCCGTTCCAGTACCCAAGCGCATTGAACACCATCAAATTCTGCCATTTCAGCGTTGTGCTGAAAACAGGATCAATGATCTGAGAAATTGGCTGCAACAGGAGCTTTGGGTTTACGGAAAAGACCATAATGGCCACAATTAAAATGTACTGAGGAATTAAGAACCAGACAGGGGCTTCTTTTATCTTTAACTGTTCCGGCTTGGGGATTCCCAGAAAAATGGTGTGAATCAAACGATAACAGTACAAAAAAGCAATGGTACTGGCAAAAAAGGCCAGGCCTGTTTGCAGGTACCAGCCTTTTTCAATAAGCGCCTCATAAAGCAGCCACTTTCCGCCAAAACCGGTCAGCGGGGGTACACCAGACAAGGCAATAATACCAATAAGCACGGAGACAAAAGAAAGAGGCATCTGTTTGATCAGACCGCCCATTTTGTACATATCCCTTGTGCCCGTTCGATAAATAACTCCGGCAATGGCCAGAAAGAGCAATCCTTTAAACAACATGTGATTTAATGTATGCCACAACGCCGCAGCCCAGCCCAGATGGCTCATTACCGCCAGGCCTAGTAGAATGTAGCCCACCTGACCCACGCTGGAATAGGCTAATAATTTTTTGGCATCTTCCTGAAAGACAGCGAAGAGGGTGGCAAAAAATGCTGTTAAAACACCAATCCAGCCTAATATCACATTTAAACCGATGAAGTTGACCTGTTCCACTCCCATCTTAATTACCAGCAGCACAAAGCCTAAAATGCCTGCTTTGGAAAGCACGGCAGAGATCAGAGGCGTGGCGTCATCATCGGCCTCGGCATAAGCAGCCGGAGCCCAGATGTGCAATCCGACGGCTGCAATTTTAACCAGAAAACCAATGGCCAGTAAAGCGTAAATGAGGCGCCCATAAACATGTACGTTGGCCAGGGCCGACAGACTATCGCTCATGGGAAAGGCAAAATGAGCCAGTGCCAGCCCGGCTAAGATGACGTAGGCCCCTCCAAGACTAAACAGCACATAGACCAGCGCCGCCTGCCAGGCCTTTTGGCCCCGTAAAATTAACAAATAGGATGAGAGGGTCATTAACTCCCAGGCAAAGAAAAACTGTAACTGACTTTGTGCAAGCAACAAATTGGAAAGGGAACCGATCATCAACACCATTAAGGGAAAAAAGGCATAGGATTTTTCCTGACGGTGTAAAGAAGCGATGAGCAGTGTTCCTCCCCCAACCAAAAAAATGAGATTGAAATAGAGGTAGATGCCCTGCTGTTGCGGTAGAATCTGGTAGGCATACAGACCGATTAAAAGAATAGCCAGCAGCCCCTTCACTTTGGCCGGCAGCCAGTCCAGCAAAAACAATGCAGCAGCAGTTATTACAGGTAACAGAAGGAGCCAGGCGTCGACCATGTAATGGTTGGCAAACGCCAATCCTAAAAGAAGAGTAATAATGGCAAATACCCAGAGCGACAGGCGCTGCTCCCACAAACCGCTGACTTCTGCAGCGTCCGGTTTGGCCGGTTTAAAAGCCTGACCAAACCAGCGTAGTAGATAAGCGGCCTCAAACAATGAAGCCAGCAACAGAATGGCAATCCACCAGAACATGTTTTGCCCGGCCATGGCCATAACCAGAGACCATTTTCCCCAGAATCCGGCAAAAGGTGGAAAACCTAAAAGAGCCAGTACCAGAAGCCCAAATAAAAACTGCAAAACTGGTTTACTCTTTAATACATGCCAGTCCTGCACCTTTTCGGCTTTAACCACACCAGCCAGCCAGTAAAGTCCGGCCTTGGCAAAAAAATGGTTAAAAAAGAGAGCTAAAAGAATAAAACCATAGGTTTTCAAATCAGGGTCAAAAATCTGACTCAGGCTTAACACCATCAAGAGCAAGCCCATCTGGCCAACCGAAGAGTAGCCCAGAAGACGCGTGGTAATCGTTTGCTTTAATCCCATCCAGTTAGAAAAAAAGAAGGTGGCCAGCCCCAGCCCGGCGACAATCTTTAACCATGGTAAAGGGAACAGGGGCAAAATTTTGTACAAAGCAAAAAACATGGCACCCGATGTACCAGCAGAAATAACCGATGCTACCCCCGGGTGCGCGCCCTGATACACATCAAGCGCCCAGCCATTAGCTGGAAATTGCTTCATTTCGATTACAAAAGAAAGAAGTAAAACAAAGAGTCCGGCCACAATCAAATAGGTTGGTGAAGCGCTTAGCGACATCCCCAGCAGATCATCGATGTTTAGTGTGCCACTAAAACGGTAAAGCAAGATGATCCCCAACAGCAAAAAGATGGAGGCAATGCTGCCTGCAATCATATATTTAAAACCGGCAATCAGGGATTTTACCTGCAGATCCATTCCAATTAAAGCGTAACTGGCAATAGAGGTGATCTCAATGAAAACGAACAGGTTGAAAATGTCCCTGGTCATAACCAGGCCGTTCATTCCCAGGGTAACCAGCAGGAAAAGCACCTTGGCCCGCACACCAATTTGATTTAAATAGCGCAAAAGATAGATGGCCGTACTAAGCGCTAACAGATTCATGGCGCTTAAAAACAGGGCTTCGTTCGGGCCCATTTGCAAATTGATGGACAACGGCGGTTTTAACCCGGCAGTAAAAACCTGCACCGCTGACAATCCGTTAAAAAGCAGGCCCGTTAGCCATTGCACGGAAATAAAAGTCAGCGAAGTTAAAGCCAGCATAAAGACAAAATTTACCAGCGGTTTACCAAATCGTTCCAGAACAGGCAGTAAAAAAGCCACGCCCAGGGCAATGGCAATGATGTAAATTGGTTCTACCATTTTAGATCCCTGTAGTCACTAATGTCTAATGATTTTTTTTGTTGATAAAGTCTGATCACAAATGTGAGCATTAACGCATTGACCGCCACCCCGATGACAATGGCCGTGAGCACCAGAGCCTGGGGTACCGGATCCACCACTTTCAAAACCCCTTCCAGTTTCAGAAGGTCGGAATTCAGGATGGGCGCTGTGCGTCCTTTGATGAAACCAATGGCAATCATGATTAATTGCAAACCGGTTTCAGCGATGGCAATGCTTAAAACCATCTTGATCATGTTCCGGCGCGTCAATAATCCCCAGAAGCCAATGATCATTAAAACAAATCCAATTCCCAAAACAATTGTCATTGTAATGTCCAACCTTTAATGTTCTTGTTTAAGGTTTTCCAGAATGCCGGCCAATTCAGTCCCGACTTTTAACCCGATAAAAATATAAATTACAGGAATGGCGCCTGCGCTAAGAACCTGGCCATATTGCCCCAGGGGTAAAAAGCGATTATCCAGAAAACCGCCAGCCAGGACAAGCCCTAACAGGCCAACCACCACATACCCGACCCCTGAAATAGATTCAACCCAATTAAGCAGGCTATGTTTAAAGCGATAATCGGGGTAGGTCAGGAGCAGCAGAAGCATGGAGGAGGCAATCACGGCTCCGCCCTGAAAACCACCGCCAGGGGACAGGTGCCCATTGATAAAGATGTAAGCGCCAAACATGACAATAAACGGGGTTAGTAACTGCGTTCCGGTTTGTAAAAATTCACTGGCGGGCCGTTTTTTTGTTTTGCTCTTTTTTGTCTTTTCACGACGGCGCAGCAACACAGCGACTCCCGTGGCTGCCAGAAACAAAACGCTTACCTCGCCCAGTGTGTCCAATCCACGATAGGTGACAACAATAGCCGTAACCACATTAACCGCTCCTAACTCCGCAGGCTCACGTTTAACATATTCGCGGGCCACACCATTGAGGTCGGTCATGGGCAGCCAGTTGGCCACCATTTTCCAGAACATTAAGACAAAACCCAATAGAATCAGAAAAGAAATGGAGCGCTTAATCATGTTCAACCTCCTCCTCCTGGGTGTGCTTTACAGCGTAAAGGAAAATAGCTGTAGATAATCCGGCGCCAATAGCCGCTTCGGTCATGGCCACATCAGGAGCAGCCAGAATGAGATAGAGCAGGCTGGCAAATAAGCTCACAATACCCCCGGCTACAACGGCCGCAATTAAATTTTTCAGATATATGGCCGCAATCGCTGCCACAATCATAGCAAAACCCAGTAAAATAACCAGAGCAATCATAATATTTCCGCCTCCGGCATCGTTTCTTCCTTTTTTTCTTTTTCATCTCTGGAAAGTCTGTCTTCAATTGTTTTTGTGGTTAGCGGAATACCACGAAAATGGGCAGCCCGGGCCAGGGCATGTGATGAAAGCGGATTGGTGGTTACCAAAAAGGCCACCAGAATGAAGGTTTGCCAGAACCAGGGCAGATGAAACAGCCCGATGCCCAACATGGTTAAAATACTGCCCAGAGTAGTCGCTTTGGTGCCTGCCTGCATCCGATTATAGAGATCGGGCATCCTTAAAATGCCTAAGGCGCCTAAAAACAAAAAAACAGACCCCAAAAGTGAAATCACAGCGCCTGCCAGACGAATAAGCTCCATCACAGGCCTCCTTCCAAAAAACGGGCCACCGCGATAACCCCAATAAAGCTCAAAATGGCGTAAACCAATCCCACATCAAGATAGATGGCACGGCCTGTAAACAGAGCAATAAAAACAATAAGAGAAGTGGAAATAATGGTTAATGCGTCCAGCGCCACAGTTCTATCGGCTGCCGTGGGACCAATAACAAAACGCACACTGGCTACCAGTACAGCCAGCATGGCAATAAGCATGGCAATATGCATCAATGTTTCAGCCAAAGATCACCTCCAAATATCTTTCGAAACCAGCAACTATTTTTTGCGTGGCTCCCTGTTCGTCGATGTCGCTGACATCAATCCAGTGGATGTAATAGTAGTCGCCATGAACATCCACAGAGAGGGTGCCCGGCGTTAAGGTAATTGAATTAGCCAGAATCATCCGTCCAATTGGCGATTTTAACCTGGTTTTAACGCGTACAATACCTGGATTTATGGGAATTTTGGGTTGCACAACGCGACGAGCCACATCAAAATTTGATTTTACAATAGAAATGAATAAATAAAAAATGTAGAAAACAGAATAGGCAACTTTCCTGGGTGTAATGGCCGGGAATTTAGAAGGGCTGGTAAAAAATAGCGCAACCCAAAATGCAAAGATAAAAATTACCAGCCAGTCTCCTTGATTAGTCGAATGCGTCCAGAGAACGTAAAAGGCTAATAGAACGAAAGCCAGCAATAACGCTGACAGCAACTTGACTACAAACTCTGTCTTTGTTTTATTCATCATGACAACTTTCCAGTTTGTTCTGAATTTCACAGAAACGGGTAAAATAAATTAGTCTTCTTTATTTTTTTCCAACCACTGGTCGATTATGCGCATTAACTGTTCAATTGACCAGATCAGTTTTTCACGTGACGCTTCATCTAATTGAGCAAAAATTTCTTCATGCAGTTCGCTGGCGGCTTTTTGCAACTTTTGAACCATCTCCCGGCCCTTTTTAGTCAGGAGCACATCAATACTGCGTCGGTCTTCGGTCGAAATACGTCTTTTAATCAAGCCCTTTTTTTCCAACAACGTCAGAACGCGCGTCACTCCGCCAGGCGTCAGATCCAATCGTTCATTAAGTTCTTTCACGCTTAAAGAATCGTGATCATAAAATTGTGCAAGACAATTAAACTCTGCCTGTGAAATACCCATTTTTTTTACAAAATACAAATCCTTTAATTTACATTTTTGCCTCAGTGAAAAAATCAATTCAGCAATGGCGCTGTAATCCGTAGACTTACTCAAAATTTGCCTCCAAATATTATTTACATAGTAAATTATTTATTATTATAATTTTTGTCAAATAAAAATTTTTATAAGAAATCTTGTAAGTATTTTCACTTGAATGCCTTGACAGGGGGCTTTGTTGTAGTTTAAATTGAGAACTCAGGCATTCTAATATCTTTTAAAAAAGTGTGTCTCTTAATTAGCGAAGTAAAAATCGGGCCAAAATCAATTGGAAAAAATTTCATTCTTTTGCGTCAGCAACGATTGGTAAGTCGCCGTCTGAATCAATGAATCATAGCGCCGGCTACGCGTTCAATCTCTTTAAACAGTTCTTCCCGGCGGATCGGTTTGGAAACATAGCCATCCATTCCGGCAGCCAGGCAACGATCCACATCCTTTTTCATGGCATGCGCGGTTAAGGCAATTATGGGAATATGGGTTTGCCCGCCCTCCCACTCTCTTATTTTTTGCGTGGCCTGAATACCGTCCATTTCCGGCATTTGCACATCCATCAAAATCAGGTCGTAATGGTTTGTTTTAATTTTTTCCAGAACCTGTAAGCCATTTTTGGCAACATCTGCACTGTAACCAGCTTTCTCCAACAATCTTAAAGCTAATTTTTGATTGACTGGATTATCTTCGGCCACCAGAATATGAAGCTGGGGAAGCACTTCGCGTACTGTGTACTGAGTTACCAGAGCCGGCTGCTTCTCTTCGATTTTAGGCAGGCCCAGGGTTACCTGGATGGCCTTAAGAAAATCGGTTAATTTGACCGGTTTGGGCAAATAGGCATTGATGCCGATTTTCCGACACCTTTCGCTGTCTCCGCGAATTCCGGAAGAGGTCAGCAAAATGATGGGAATGCCTTTCAGAGCTTTGTTAGCCCGTATCTTTTCTGAAAACTTAAATCCGTCCATCTCCGGCATCTGGGAATCGGTGATAATCAGGTCGAAAGCGTGATCTTTCTCCAGGATTTGTAAGGCTTTGATCGCATTTTCGGCGATGACCACCTGCAACTTGTTTTTTTCCAGGATCTTCTGGAAATAGTTACGATTAATGGAATTGTCATCGACCAAAAGAACGCGCAGACCTTTTAGTTTTTTCTGGAAATTGCGGTACGAAGCCACCTCCTTTAGTTCGGCTTTGGCTAATTGCACGGTAAAGAAAAAGGACGTTCCCGGCCCCCCGTCTTTGCGGTTTTTGTAGGAAGAAGGACTTTCTAACCAGATTTTGCCCTGCATCATTTTGACCAGACGTAAACAGATGGCCAATCCCAGCCCTGTGCCTCCGAACTTACGCGTGATCGAACTATCGGCCTGTACAAAGGATTCAAAAATCTTATCCTGAACCTCCCTAGGAATCCCCACACCGCTGTCGTGTACGGCAAATTTCAAAACTATATGATCGTCGGTTAACTGTTCTTTAAATACTTCAAGAACAATTTGGCCTTTTTCGGTAAATTTTATCGAATTGCCAATCAAATTCACAAGAATTTGTCGCAAGCGAATGGGATCTCCCTTAACGAAAATGGGGACTTCAGGGTCGATAAAATAGGCCAGTTCCACCTTTTTTTCCTGACTTTGAATGGCCAGTGGCTTGATCATATCGCCAATCATGTCATAGAGATTGAAATCGATCTCTTCCAGGTCCAGCTTGCCGGCCTCAATTTTAGAAAAGTCCAGAATGTCATTAATTATGGTCAGCAGGGTATCGGCTGAAGATTTCACCACGTTCAGATAGTCTCTTTGCTCTGCTGTTAGCGAGGTTTCCAGTGCCAGTTCGGTCATGCCAAGAATACCATTCATTGGTGTGCGTATTTCATGGCTCATATTGGCTAAAAATTCATCTTTGGCTTTATTAGCCTGTTCCACCTCTTCTTTGGCTTTTTCTAATTCGATGTTTCTTATGCTAAGAATATAGTTCTGATACAGCCTATCCCAGTATTCCTCGTAAAATTGTTTGGTGGCAATGGCAAGGTAAACGAAAAAGAAAGCAATCAGAATACCCCAGGCAAATAATTTTGCTTCGCCCATTAAAAAGGAAACAAAAATAGAAGGCCACAAAAGCAAGGCGAGGTAGGCCATGGACAGCTTTAAATTGGGTGAGAGCGTGGCAATTCCACCAACGGCAAGGCCGCTTAAGGTTACTAAAATGGTTAAAGAGGTGGTAGCCAAACCGTAATAGGAAACAACAAAAGCGCCTAACCAACCCCACAGGCCAACCAGCCCCAGAGTAATACCAGAAAACAAAAGCCGACATCGTTCGGGATGTAACTGACTTCGTTTTTGATAATAATAGCCCAGTACGGATCGGCCGGTACTAAGCAAAATCACACTGATCAAAATAGAAAAAAACAAGGCAGGGAAATCACCTGGCAAACGGGTCGTTGAAGCAATCAGCAACAAAAGGGCGATGTACATGACGGGACCGGCTTTTGCCCTTTTTACAATTTCCAGTTCGGCTTCCCGCCGCAATTCCGGTATTTTTGAATAAATTCTTGTTTTTAATGTAAACGGATTAAATCCAATCATGCTTTAATATTCCTAAAAAACCATCGATTCAAATTATCGGAATTTTTTGGGGGAACAATAGGAAAAATCTTGAAGGTTTTACAAAAAAGAGACATTCTGGGGAAAGAGCAAGCTCAGGTCATGGACTTTCCCACAGGAAAACACTTTAAAACAGGGAATTGATCAGTTCCGGTTACATCCTGGTACTCGTTCAACGGCTTGTTTTTCTTTCGCTGACTAAGATCCGACAAGAGGTTCGAATTTCCTTTGCATTTTTTAGAGGACAACCGCATTCGAAACTATTTTTAAAGCAGCGCAGTCGCAACGATTAATCAACTACATAAAACGCAACAAAGCTACGAATGCACGAAAAACATTTTTTAATTAAAAAAATTGCGAATTACGAATGGTTTTGTGAAATCGCAGGTTATTTCTGAAGGAGAAAGGCACGCGTGCTATGTGTCATTCCAAATTCC